>JAQCEY010000007.1 GCA_027620075.1 Pseudomonadota bacterium
ATGAATAATAAAACCGAATTAGACAATTAATTACAATTTTATTTGTCTCATTTCTCTTGACACATTCCGTATTCATATTGAAGATGACGGCTTTAAACTCACCAGTGATGTGCCTAAAAAAGCTATATGGGATCAAAAAATTCTCGCAGAAATAGTCACCAGAATTCAAAATGAAGGTGATGACCCACTCGAGTATGTAGATATCTCCTACAAGGTTTCTGAAAACAAATATAAAGCATGGCCCAATCTCATTAAAAAAGAGTTTGAACCGGCAAGAACCTTAAAAACAGGCAATCCAACCTACTCGCTAACTCCAATAAATCAGGAGGTAGCATAATGTCAGGATTACCAATTATAAGCGCTGATGAGCGCATGAAAGAAAAAAAAGGCATCAAGGGTTGTATTATAGGCGTTTCCGGAATTGGGAAAACATCGCAACTCTGGACGCTTGATCCTAAAAGCACCCTATTTATAGATCTTGAAGCCGGTGATTTAGCTGTTGAGGGTTGGAAGGGAGATACATTCCGCCCTCGCAAATGGGAAGAATGTCGTGATTTTGCTCTATTTATTGGCGGCTTCAATCCTTCTTTGCGTGATGATCAGCCATATAGCGAAGCGCATTATAATGCTGTCTGCAAAGAATATGGTGATCCTAAATCTTTGGATAAATATGAAACTGTATTTATCGATTCTATAACAGTAGCAGGCCGTCTTTGTTTCCAATGGTGTAAAGGTCAACCACAGGCATATTCTGATAAAACAGGCAAACCTGACATGCGTGGTGCATATGGTTTGATGGGTCAGGAAATGGTGAACTGGCTTACTCAGCTTCAACATGCGCGTAATAAAAATGTCTGGGTTGTCGGCATTCTAGATAAAAAAACCGATGATTTTAATCGTGTTTATTACGAAATACAGATTGATGGCAGTAAAACAGGATTAGAGCTGCCAGGCATATTTGATCAAATCATTACAATGGCTGAAATACCCACCAGTG
Organism: Pseudomonadota bacterium; assembly: GCA_027620075.1. NCBI lineage: Bacteria > Pseudomonadati > Pseudomonadota > Pseudomonadota bacterium. The sequence goes on from JAQCEY010000007.1 coordinate 998, forward strand.
ATCCTAAGCAAGATGGCTCTACTTTCCGAGCGTTTATCAACCACACTCTGAATCTTTATGGATATCCGGCAAAAGATCGTTCAGGTCGTCTTGATCTGCTGGAAGAGCCTCATCTTGGCCGTTTAATGGAGAAAATCAAGGGGCCTGTAAAACCGGCATCGATGCGCTTGGTTTATGAGCAGCCAAAGACTGATGTTGATTCTGAATCTACCAACACTAATACCCAACCTAAAACTGAAGGAGAACTATCATGAATACATGGAATGATTTTAACTCTGCCGATGAGCAGACAAATTTTGATGTCATACCAAAAGGTACACTTGTAAAAGTTAGAATGACAATAAAGCCCGGAGCCTTTGACGATCCTAATAATGGATGGACTGGTGGTTATGCGACACGCAACAATGACTCAGGTGCTGTTTATTTAGCATGTGAGTTTGTAATCCTAGCAGGTGAATATGCCAAACGCAAAGTATGGAGCAACATCGGTCTATATAGTCAGAAAAACAATAACAATTGGGGCAATATGGGGCGCTCGTTTATCCGCGCTATCCTCAATTCTGCTCGTGGAGTTCTCCCTAAAGATGAATCACCAAATGCTCAAACTGCCAGAAAGATTAATGGTCTTGCCGACCTTGATGGCATTGAATTTATCGCAAGTATAGGCATTGGTAAAGATCAGAATGGTTCTGATAAAAACGAAATCCAACTGGCTATCACTCCAGATCACAAAGAGTACGCTGCTATTATGGGAGTTGCAGCTACTGTATCAAACCCAACAAGTGCTGCACCCGCACCACCACTATCTGCAAATTATCAACCTGCTGCACCGGCAGCAACCCCTGCTGTTTCTGCGTCTAATCCAACCGGCAAACCTAGCTGGGCACAATAAGTAAAAGGATTTAAGATGTTATTGCGTCCGCGCCAGAAGATATTTGTTGAAAAGAGTGTTGCCGCTTTAAAAGAGCATGGCAACACTCTTGGTGTTGCGCCGACAGGGTGTCATGCTCCAGGCGCGCCAATACTTATGTTTGATGGCACAGTCAAGAAAGTTGAGGAAGTACAAACTGGCGATCTGTTAATGGGGCCAGATAGCACCTCCCGCACGGTACTGGAGCTTCATCATGGACAGGATGAAATGTATGAAATCCGTCCAATTAAAGGTACATCGTTTGTTGTCAATGGTGGTCATATTTTATCATTGGTAAAAACAAACGAAGGAATAAAAGGTTCTCATGCATGGTCTAGTCCTAGTGGCACGATAACAAATATATCAGTAAATAGTTATATACAAACAAGCCACAATTTTAAACATCTACACAAGTTATACAGAGCAAAAGTAGATTTCATGGAGTCAGGGTTATTGCCGCTTGACCCTTATTTCTTTGGATTGCTGCTGGGAGATGGAGGGTTAGCGCATGGAACTCCTAATATTACTACCCCTGATCCCGAAATTATTACATACTGTCAGCATACAGCAGACTCGTTAGGTTTAACCCTACGCATTGACCAACTTAATGATAACGAAGCAAATACATATTTTTTTGTAAAAGGAAAGAATCGAAAGAACCCTTTAACAGAAATATTACGCACACTTGCAATATACGGGAAAAAATCGTCTGAAAAATTTTTACCGCAACTATATAAAACTTCTTCATCTAAAGAACGCGCTTCATTATTAGCAGGATTGCTAGACACAGATGGTCATCTGCAAAGTAATATAATCGAATACTCTACAGCTTCATACCAGCTTGCACAGGATGTTGCCTTCATTTCCAGAAGCCTTGGATTTATGGCTCTTCCAAAAGAAAAGATTGTAAACGGAGTTATTTATTATCGTTTTTGTATTTGTGGTGACTTTACAAACATTCCTTTACGTGTAAGCCGCAAAATTCCTGGTGAGCGCAGGCAAAAGAAAAACCCTCTGCGTACCGGTTTTACAGTACATCAGATGGGCAAAGGTGAATATTACGGCTTTACTGTAGACTCTGATAATCTTTATGTAATGGGTGACTTTACTGTTACACACAATTCTGGCAAGACTATAATGCTGTCTGGCGTTATAGGTGAATTGTTAAAGGACAACAGCAGAAAGGCTTGCGTACTTGCTCACCGTGATGAATTAACTGCGCAAAATTGTCAAAAATTCAACAAGGTCAGTCCTACTCTTACCACCTCCATTTTTGATGCGGCAAATAAATCATTCTGCGGTGATGTTACCTTCGCAATGGTGCAAACGCTATCTCGTGATAACAGCATCAATTTAATGCCGGAATTGGATTTACTGGTAATAGATGAAGCGCATCACGCCATAGCTAATGGCTATATGAGAATAATTGATAAAATAAAAGAATTAAATCCTGAGTGCATGGTCTATGGGGTAACAGCGACTCCAATGCGTGGTGATAAAAAGGGTTTGCGTCCTATTTTTTCCAATGTATCTGATCAAATCACCCTGGAAGAATTAATCGCCTCCGGTCACCTTGTGCCACCACGCACTTTTGTCGTTGATGTTGGTGTTAGGGAAGAACTTACAAATGTAAAAAAAGTAGCTGCTGACTTCGATATGGGTGAAGTCGATAAAATAATGAACAAACGGCCTATCACTAATGCGGTTGTAAAGCATTGGAAGGAGAAAGCCGGGGACCGTAAAACCATTGTTTTTTGTTCTACTGTAGATCATGCCAGAAATGTCTGCCAAACATTTACAGATGAAGGTGTAACGGCTGTTTTAATTCATGGTGGGCTTTCAAAATCTGATCGTGAAGCTGCACTTAAATCCTACGAAGAAGGTGATACACAGGTAATTGTAAATATTGCAGTTCTGACGGAGGGATATGATTATACTCCGACATCATGCGTGGTTTTACTGCGTCCATCTTCCTATCGATCCACAATGATTCAAATGGTTGGGCGTGGGCTTAGAACAATAGACCCAGCCGAATATCCAGGCATTATAAAAACCGACTGTATTATTCTTGATTTTGGCACATCATCGCTAATGCATGGGTCGCTGGAACAATCTGTAACATTAGATGTTAAAGAAACAGATAGCGAAGCACCCAAGAAAGATTGCCCTGAATGCAATGCTGTCGTACCCATGAGTGTCAGGGAATGTTCATTGTGTGGTTATGTATGGGAGCAAAAAGAAAGTGAAGAAACAGAAGATGACCGTCTATCTGATTTTATCATGTCAGAAATCGATTTGCTGGCACGCTCCTCTTTTAAATGGTGCGATATATTCAGCGATGATGCAGCCCTTATCGCTCAAGGATTCAACGCTTGGGCAGGAATATTCTTTTTAGAAGGCAGGTGGCACTCTGTTGGTGGTGGCAAAGATTTAAAAACATCCCTTCTATCTATTGGAGAAAGAACCGTTTGTTTAGCTGCGGCCGATGACTGGTTAAATGATAATGAAACATCTGACAGTGCGCATAAAACTAATCAATGGCTGAACCAGCCTGCAACATACAAGCAGCTTAGATACCTACCGACTCATTTAAAAAATGATCATGGACTGACCCGTTATCAGGCATCGGCGCTTCTCACGTTCCAATTTAATAAAAAGAACATTCGTAACCTTGTTTTTAATAGCAGGAGGGCGGCATGAGATGTGCAGTGTGTTTAATGATGGATCACGGTTTTGGCTATGTCCAACCACCCTACAAAGTTTCCAGCCAGTGGGGACAGAAAACCTATCGCAAGTTCTGCTCAAAATACTGTCAGGACATTTATGCGCAAATCAAAAAAACAAAAGGAGACCAAACAGTGATCGATCCTACAAAACATGAAATTGAGGCAATGGCGGCAACACTAAAACCACTTGGTGAATATGTAGCATCCATCGGTATGCATCGTGGGCTAGCAAATTACACCAAAGAAGAAATCCTAACGCTCGTTGAGGTGACGGTTACCGCCTATCACGACTACTTAAGAGAAGCTGTCAAAGATGAATTTGAAGTGGGGTTGTCATGCTAGATTTTAACAGCTCAAAAAAATTTGCTGATAGGGTGAACAGTTTTATCGATCTTGCGCTCCGGTGCGAAAACAAAAAGCAAAAACCTAGAGATTACCTTGGTGGTTCACGTCTGGGTGTTGAGTGCAAACGTGCTTTGCAGTTTGAATATATGAATACTCCAAAAGATGATGGGCGTGATTTTAATGGGCAAACATTACGGATTTTTGCAGCCGGTCATTTATTCGAAGATCTGGTTATCAAATGGTTGCGCGCAGCTGGCTTTGAACTTTATACGACAAAGAAAGATGGTAATCAATTCGGCTTCTCGGTGGCGAAGGGGCGCATACGTGGTCATGTTGACGGTATTATCAATAACGCTCCTGAAGAATTAGACATGGGTTTTCCTGCTCTTTGGGAATGTAAAACCATGAATCATAAAAACTGGAAGGATACGGTTAAGCGAGGAGTTACCTTATCAAAGCCTGTGTATGCAGGTCAAATAGCAACCTATCAGGCATATATGGAAAGTTCCATTCCTGGTATTTCAAAAAATTCAGCACTTTTTACAGCAATAAATAAGGATACAGCAGAGATATACCATGAACTCGTTCCATTCGATTGCGAACTCGCACAAAAGCTCACAGATAAAGCCGTTACTATCTTACAAGCATGTGATGCAGGTGAATTATTACCACGTATAGCAAACAGCAAATCATTTTTTGAATGCAAATGGTGTTCCTGGCAGGACAGATGCTGGGAGGCAAATGCATGACAAATGATTGGGGTGATTTTAATCAGGCAGTGGAGCAACAAACATCTTCCGGCAAAAAATATAATGTAGAGGATATCAGGTCACGCATGCTGACTAATATCCATGCTATTTTACGCTATTTATTGCCAAAAGGTGTTTTTCAAGCCGATAGATTCGTTGTTGGAGATCTGCAGGGCAATTCCGGTAAAAGCCTTGTTATTACAGTATCGGGCGATAAGGCTGGGCTGTGGCAGGATTTTTCTACCGGCGAGTGCGGTGATCTATTCACATTATGGGCGAATATTTATGGTCTTGATGCCAAGCAGAATTTTAGTGAAGTGCTGCAGGATATAGAAGGTTGGATCGGTGGTGATTACAAAGACAAATATACAAAGACAGCAGATACAAAACCTATACCTCCCATTGATGAGCTTGGAGCTTTTACAGGTAAGTGGGATTATTTTGATTCGCAAGGAAAACTGATTGCATGCGTTTATCGCTACGATCCTGAAGATGGGAAGAAGCAGTTCCGTCCTTGGGATGCAAAGCTACGAAAATATAAAGCGCCAATACCACGCCCTCTTTATAACCAGCCTCAAATGGTAACTGCCAAGCAAGTTATTCTCGTTGAAGGTGAAAAAGCGGCGCAGGCACTCAATAACATCGGAGTATGCGCAACAACAGCAATGAATGGTGCAAAAGCTCCAATTGATAAAACTAACTGGAAGCCACTAACCGGTAAAGACGTTGTTATCTGGCCTGATAAAGACAAGGCAGGCTGGGAGTATGCAGAGAATGTGGCAATGCATTTACAGCATTCAGGAATTTCTAGTATTTCTATTTTACACCCCCCCGATGATAAACCTGAAAAATGGGATGCAGCCGATGCCGTCTCCGAAGGTTTAGATATAAACCAATTTCTTGGCAGTGTTACACGATCTGAAATCAAAACCGCTAGTTCAACATCCATCAATCTATACGACTGGATTGCAGATAAATACGATGGTGATGCACCTGAACAGACATTTTTGGTGCAGGATACATTTCCAATGGGCATGGTGTCACTACTGGCTGCGATGGGTGATACAGGAAAAGGTATGCTTACCTTGAATTTAGCATTGCAAGTGGCAACAGGAACGGCTCCTGCAACAAGTGTAAGTCCATCACCACATGCATTTGGCAATTCAGTAAAAGAGTTCGGCACAGCGGTTATATTTACTGCCGAGGATGATAAAAATGAAGTTCATCGCAGGCTGGAACGATTAGATCCTCACAGAATACGTAGTCGTAAAGAAAACAGAAAGAAATTGCTAATCATCCCACTTCCGAGTGCAGGTGGCGTATTTCCTATAGTTAACAGCACCAAAGAAGGCTCGGAGATTACAAAGCAATATCAGGAGATTTATAATCAACTTGTTCAAATACCTGATCTTAAACTGGTAGTTTTCGATCCCCTTTCTTCATTTATCCATGCTGATGTGAATAGCGATCCGGCGGCAGGAAGTTTCGCAACAGGAATATTGGCAGCGCTTGCATATGAGACAGGTGCATCACTTATTATTCCGCATCATATGCGAAAACCTACCGGCGGAAAATCTATTACAACAGCAGAACAAGCCAGAGATGCAATCCGTGGCACAAGCGCATTGGTTGATGGTGTAAGGCTGGCTTACGCATTATGGCCTGCTCCTGAAGAAGTACAGATGATGATTTTTAAATTATTAGAAGAAAAATCAGAACGTAACGCTGTTTATCAGGGTGCAGTTGTCAAAGCCAACTCTCCTGCAGACAGAACCATACGCACATATTTAAGGAATAAAACAGGGCTGCTGGTTGATGTTACCCAAAGACTTGCGGAGGTCAAAACACCTGATGAGGCGTTAAAGGAAATGCTGATTTTCAGTATTGCTCGTGCCGCACGTAATGGTCACCCATTTACCCACACAGGCGGTTCAGGCGTATTTAAGCAGCGTAACCGTCTCACACAAGTTTTGCATGGCGTTGGTCGTCACAAGCTTGAAAAACTGGTGCAGTCACTCATGAATGAACGCCCTCCACAGATAGTAAAAGGCAAGGCTTCAGGCTCTACAGAAGATAAGTGGCTGGACATTCCTGATGGGCCGTTCGCACGAGGTGAAGGAGAATTTCAACATGGTGCAGATGAGGTGGAAATATGAGAAATTATACGCATTCTATTTATCGCTCAAAAACCTATGAAAACCCTTGTGGTTATTGGCTTTCCAGCCAGTTCCAAAAGTTTTGGAAACGTAGTCGTGTATCACAAATGATAAAACCCTTGTGTATAAAGGGCTGTAGCGATTTTTTACGTTTCCAGTTTCCAACGTTTCCATTGGAAACGCAGAGGTTGGAAACGCAAATCAAAACGCTAGAACCCTTGGTTTTACTGCTTAAGAAGATTTTCGTTACGTTTCCAATTTCCAAAACGCATTTCCAGCTACAGCCCTTATTACACGGGCGTTTCCAATTTCCAGAGGTTATATATAAATATATATATGAAGGTTTACACCTCCATACATATTTAAGTTTTAAAACTGGCCTCATTTTTTTTCAAACCAGGAGGTCAGCATGAAACAAAAAACTCACCCAACAATTTTAGCACTTGATCTTGGTACTAACACCGGATGGGCAGCTTGTGATGAAACAGGCTCCACCACATCGGGCACGATACACTTCAAAACTAACAGATTTGAGGGCGGTGGCATGCGTTACCTTAAATTCAAACGCTGGCTAACTGAGATTAAACAATCTCTCGATGGTATTGATGAGGTTTATTTTGAAGAAGTTCGCAGGCATCTGGGTGTTGATGCAGCTCACGCTTATGGTGGATTTATGGCACATCTCACTTGCTGGTGTGAACATCACCAGATTCCATATCAAGGTATTCCGGTTGGAACAATAAAACGCCATATCGCAGGCAAAGGCAATGCCAACAAACAAGATGTCATCAATGCTGTTAAGGCTCTTGGCTTTAACCCGATCGATGACAATGAAGCAGATAGCATAGCTTTGCTCAATTTAATCTTAGGAGAAAAATTATGATTAGTTTTAACAAAACACCTGAAGGTGAATTATGGCAGGAAGTAATTAAACTGGCCATGAAAGACGCAGGATTTCAATACGATAAAAATGGCGGTGTCAGGTACGTTAGACCAGTTTTGAAAGCCAGCAAAAAACACCAAAAGGATAAAAAATCTCTCAGGGCAATCCATATGGATCAGGGGATAAATTTCCTTACTGCCAATTCTGGTGCTTGGAGAGAATCACGAGAAGCTATCTGTGACATGGCAATGATTTGCCCTGACCAACTTCGGGAACGCTGCATACAAATTATGGATAGAGATTATTCAACATATTCTGTTGGGAGGCGCTAAAAAATGAATCACACCCCATACAGATCAAACCTTGCAGGAATGATTCCAAACAAAATAGATCCCGAAGATGTAAAGCGCAAAGGCTGGCGTGATGACGGCATACTGGTAATTGCCAAGAATGATCACCGCCTAAGTTGGCCGGAGCGTGAGTTTATAACTCAGATCGGAACAAAGCTTTATGGCAAACCCGCTAGTGACAACCGCAAACAGGAGAACTTAAATGACAAATGATTGGACAAAAGAAATTGTGATAGAGCGTTTTGAGGAAGCTGTCAGAACACTGAAACGTTGGCATGTACCGGGAACAAAACCAAAAGGTTACTTTGTTGGTTGGCCTGAGATTGTTTATACCGCATGGGAAAGAGAAATGCAGGATAAACTGCCGCTTCGCCGTGGAGCACCTCCGGCTGGTGAGATAGATCGCATGGATGAAACATTCAGGTGGCTTTGTTATCTTGATAGAGTTGATGAGCGCAAAGTTATCGTGATGAAAGCAGAGAAAAAACGCTGGAAAACCATACTTCCGGTGATCGGATGTGGTCGCACTCATGGTTGGGAAATCTACCAAAATGCGTTAAATAAAATAGTTATAAAACTCAATAGGTTATAAAAATATTGTTCGCGAACACTTTTTTACTGAACAGATTTGACAAGATCGGTTATATTGGTACATACAATCGGGAGAGATGTACGTTACATGGTTTGTTAACCAATAAAAAATAGTTACTCCGTGGCATAAAAATATTACGGGTGACTAAACCCCGAAACTTGCCTAGCGGTAGAGTTTTTAACTTCCTTGACAGCCCATTAACAAAAAATGCTGCAGACGACACGTCGCAGCAAGCCGTATTACTATAAACTTACTCAGAAAATTATAAAAATGACTGCACTTACAATTGAAAATTGGAAGCTGGATAAATTTGTGCCTTACGCACGAAACCCAAGGAAGAACGATGATGTCGTAGAAAAAATGTGCGGCGCAATTCGTGAATTTGGATTCAGAATTCCGATAGTTGCAAGAAGTGACGGCACGATTGTTGATGGTCATTTGAGACTCAAAGCAGCTTGTCAACTGGCACTTGACACAGTGCCGGTAGTTTTAGCTGATGACTTGACAGACACTCAAATAAAGGCATTCAGGCTTCTGGCTAATCAATCTGCTAATTGGGCTGACTGGGATGATGATCTTCTAAAGCTGGAAATAAAGGATTTACAAGATCTAGATTTTGACCTTGATCTTACAGGCTTTGACCTTGAGACAATCGAACAATTACTTGAGGCTAAGCCACAAGATGGTTTGGTTGACGATGATGCTACCCCTGAAGTTGATAATAAAAATGCACCTATCTCAAAACCCGGTGATATCTGGGTGATGGGTGACCATCGCCTGATATGCGGAGATTCAACATCGCTAGATGTAATCGAAAAACTGATGGCCGGCTCGTTAGCTGACATGGTATTTACTGATCCTCCATATAACGTAAATTATGGTCAAAGTATGAAAGACTCTTTGCGTGGTAACGATGGGCATAAAAATTACGCAGGAAGCCAGCCCGGCCGCACAATTATGAACGATAATCTTGGCGATGAGTTCTACAATTTTCTTCTTAGCACATGCCAAAATATGATTAAAGTGTGCAAAGGCGCATTATATATTTGCATGTCATCTTCTGAATTACATAATTTGCATAAAGCCTTTACAGAGGCTGGAGGCCACTGGTCAACATTCATAATCTGGTCGAAAAACCATTTTACGATGGGTAAAGCTGATTATCAAAGACAGTATGAGCCAATACTTTATGGCTGGCCTGAAGGTCAAAAGCACTACTGGTGTGGAGATCGTAATCAAAGCGATGTGTGGAATATTAAGCGCCCACATACTAACGATTTACACCCCACTATGAAGCCGGTAGAGCTTGTACAAAAGGCCGTTGAAAATAATAGCAAAAGCCGTGATATTATTCTCGATCCATTTGGTGGTTCGGGATCTACTATTATTGCTTGTGAAAAAACCGACAGGTCGGCAAGGCTTGTTGAGTTAGATCCTAAATATTGTGATGTAATTGTAAAAAGATGGGAGGATTATTCTGGTGGGGAAGCGCACTTGGAAAGTGATTGAAGTATTATTATAAAATACTTAGTATTAGCAAATGCCCATAAAGATTGGAGAAGCATTTTGTCAGATAAAAAATTACAAATTCTACTAAAGCGCTACGGTTGTGAATTTCCAGCATATGTTGTGAGAATGATGATGCTAGGCAATATTGCACACCTTTCGTTACAAAGGTCAACGTCAGAAATCAATAAACGTCTTTTTAATAATAAAGAGATTATATTTAATAGCGAAAAAGATGCGCATGATTTGTATGCTGGCCTAACGAACCTATGGAATAAAATGGTGGATTATCAATTTAATGGAGTAAGAATGCATCCATGTAAAGTTGGTGACAATAACATTCTATTAAAACTCCGCCTTGAAATCAGGCGTAAAGAAGTCCAAGCTTTTCTTGGAGAATACCTTTCCGATATTGATGAATCGCTAATTTCTAAAAAGGCACAAGAAGGCATAGATACGCTTAATAATATGATTGAAAAAATAGGAAAATACCTGGAACTTCTTAATAACAAAAAAGCAAAACAAATTGATGGACTCAATCAATTTATGAACGATGTAAAATATACAATACCTTTTTGCCTGGATGATATAATACATGAATCCTTGGACTCTAGAAAAACGGCAATTGATTTTATGCAAATGCCCACCAAGGACAGCATTCATTAAAAGGTAAATCATGCAAACAGTATCAGTCTTCGTTGATGTCCAAAATATTTTCTATACTACTAAACAAGAATATGGGTGTAACTTCAATTACAACATTTTTTGGAAGACAGTGACTTCCGGTAGGACGGTTGTAAAAGCAATTGCCTACGCTATTGATCGTGGTGATGAAAAACAAAAACAATTTCAAAATATACTTAGAGGAATTGGATTTGAAGTTAAGCTTAAGCCATTTATCAGTAGAAAAGATGGATCGAGCAAAGGAGATTGGGATGTTGGCATTACTATTGATATAATGGAATGCGCTCAAGAATCAGATGTAATAGTTTTAGCGTCTGGAGATGGAGATTTTGATCTCTTGATACAAAATATCAAAACAAGACATAATACTTTATCTGAAATATATGGAGTTAGAGCACTTACATCAAACTCTCTAATCAATTCCGCATCTAAATTTATTCCAATTGAAGGTGATTTACTATTGAAGTAATTCGTCAAAAAATCTTTTAGTAAATACAACATGACTTTATATAAAACTTATTTCGCAGTCAGCGTGGGCAAAACGCTATTGTTCAACCGTAACTGAGTTTTTATTATTTTTAACCGTGAAATGATTAAATACGCGCCGTAATACATAGCTGCGTATAATGCTGACAACAGTGAATATCACGGCGATTAGCATATTTTCACTTACGCTCACTTTGATTTCAAATAATGGAAAAACGATCATTTGCGTAAAAACAGCTATTAAATACCCGATAAACGTGTTGGTAAAAACTTCGATAAAGCTATGAAGTTTCTTTTGCCCATAAGATGAGTATAGCATTTTCTCTATTTTGTTATCCATTTCTTGACCTTAAGTTATATCAATATGATGCCCTGGAAAGTGGCGTCTATCAAGTCATGTTATGATAAATAAGCAGCTAATATAAATGGATTGTGCGGATGAAAAAGCCTTTAAAAGTGCTGGATATTTTTTCTGGCATTGGAGGCTTTAGCATTGGTTTAGAAAATGCAGGAATGGAGACAGTAGCGTTTTGTGAAATTGAACCATTTGCGCAAGATATATTAAATAAACATTGGCCGCATACCAGAGTGTTTACTGATATCCGTATTTTGAATAGTGATACTTTACTTAAAAGTGGGATAGCAGAAATAAATATTATAGCCGGTGGTTTTCCTTGCCAGGATATTTCATGCGCAGGAAAACAAGCCGGCATAGACGGTAATAGATCAGGGCTGTGGAAAGAATTCAAGAGGCTAATAGATGAACTTCGCCCAGATTACGCAATTATCGAAAACGTGGCAAACCTTCGAAGTCGTGGACTTATCACCGTCCTGCAAGATCTATGGCAGATCGGGTATGATGCACAGTGGCATTGCATACCGGCTGCCTCCGTTGGCGCTCCTCACAGACGGGATCGCATATGGATCGTGGCCTACCCCAACAGCAAGAGCAACATCGGATTGCCCTGCAGAGAGAAGACGACACACGCCATGTCTGGAATCGGCAGTAAAAATATTTCCGACTCCAACAGCGCGGGATGCAACAATAACAAAGGCACGTCCACCGAAGAAAATGATCCGAAAGGATGGCAGGAATGTTCTGCGGACTCCATCTCTGGCAGAAACATTGCTACAGGAGAAGGACTTTCCTTACACAAAACAAGACCTGAAAAAGAAACAAAACCAACAGAATTACAAAATAGCAAAACAATTCTGGCCAACTCCGACAGCACAAGGACGATGGGCATCGGAAGGACAGATAACAAAGCTTCGCAAAAAGGTGGATGCAAAAGAACTGACGGTGGAAGAAGCCGAAGCAATGATAGAGGGCAGCATAACGCCGGCGAGAATGAAAAAATGGCCTACACCAACGGCCAGGGATTACAAGGATACAGGCAATTTGAAGAAACTTGCCAAATACTCACACAAGAAGAGATTGGCTTGTTCTGTCGCAGCAGAGGAATTGAACAATGGGGAACTGAACCAGACACAGTTCCAAGACTTAAAGACGGAAGATTAAATCCTGATTGGGTAGAGTGGCTGATGGGTTTTCCTATTGGTTGGACTACTGGCGGAACGCGAAAACAAAGGCTGGTTGCTCTTGGTAATGCTGTTGTTCCATTTATTCCTGAACTAATTGGATTTGGTATTGCTAAATGGAACTAATTACACAATCCCAGTGGGCAAAACGCTCCGGTTTTTCACGACAATATGCCAGCCAGTTAGTAAAAAACGGAACTGTAAGAAATTATGACGGAAAAATAAACCCTGTCCAAGCGGATAAGGCGTTAGAGGCTATGCGTAATCCTGCCCATACGCAAAAACGTGTGAGTGAACAGCAACAAGCAACAGTTACCAATGCTCCTAAAAGTAAGATTGATAATACTGACCTTTCTGAAATATTACTCAGAACACGTATCAAAAATGAAATTGAAAAAGGTAAGTTACTGCAATCAAAAGTACAATCTGAGCTTGGAGAGCTGCTTGATGCAGAAGAAGTAAGGGTTGCGGCATTTAATAAAGCAAGAGTTGTTCGTGATGGAATTCTTAATTTTGCTGACCGTTTAGCATCGGTTGTAACAGCATGTAATGACGAGAAGAAAAACCATGAAACGATAATGAAAGAAACTCGCATGGTTTTGGAGGCATTATCAAATGAATGATGTTGCTCTGATTTACAATGAGAACTTCAATGCAGGACTGCGTCCCGATCCATTGTTGTTGGTATCACAGTGGGCAGATAAGTATAGAGTATTATCACAAATATCCTCCAGTGAACCTGGAAGATTTAGAACGTCGCGCACGCCATATTTAAAGGAATTGATGGATTGCCTGTCACCTTCTTCAGATGTTGAAGAGGTGATATTTATGAAAGGCGCACAAATTGGCGGCACTGAGGCGGGGAATAATTGGGTTGGTTTTGTAATTGATCAGGCTCCGGGGCCAATGTTAGTGGTTCAGCCAACAGTAGAGATGGCAAAACGCTGGAGCAAAGGGCGACTTGCTCCACTTATTAGCGATACACCATGCCTGGATGGAAAAGTAAAAGACCCAAGATCAAGGGATTCCGGTAATACCGTTCAAAGCAAAGAATTCCCCGGTGGAATTGTTGTAATCACCGGTGCAAATAGCGCTGTGGGCTTGCGTTCTATGCCTGTACGCTATTTGTTTTTAGATGAGGAGGATGCTTATCCTTTAGATGTAAATGGTGAAGGTGATCCAATATCGCTAGCAATACGGCGCACCAGCACATTTGCAAGACGCAAAATTTTAAAAGTATCTACTCCTACTATCCAAGGCTTAAGCCGAATTGAAAGGGATTTTGATAATTCAGATCAGAGGTTTTTTTGGATTCCATGTCCGACGTGCAAAGAACCTCAGATACTAAAATGGATACAAATAAAATACGATAATGATGATCCTAAAACCACACGATATGAATGTGAGCATTGTGGTTACGGAATTAAAAACCACCAAAAAACATGGATGTTAGAACGTGGTGAGTGGCGAGCAAGAAATCCTGAAATAACTAAATTTGCAGGCTTCCATTTATCAAGCCTATACTCTCCTGTCGGCTGGTTTGCTTGGGAAGATGCGGTATCTAGTTTTTTAGTAGCCAAGAAAAATGATGAACTTCTAAAAGTATGGGTCAATACCGTACTTGGTGAAACATGGGTTGATAAAGGTGAAGCCCCTGATTGGGAGCGGCTCAGCGAACGTGCAGAAGATTATAAAATTGGTGAAGTTCCGACAGGTGGTTTGCTTCTTACTGCTGGCGCTGATGTACAAAAAGATCGTATAGAAGTTGAAATTGTTGCTTGGGGTCAAGATAAGCAGAGTTGGTCTGTAGAGTATAGGATATTTTATGGTGATCCTGCGAGACCTGAATTGTGGAAACAATTATCGGATCTTTTACAGGAAACATTTATACATGCAAGTGGCGTTGATCTCCCACGAGTGGGGTTGCCTATAATGATGCTTGCTATCGATTCAGGCTATGCCACACAGGAAGTTTATAATTGGGTGCGCAAACAACCGGCATCACGGGTTATGGCGATAAAGGGCGTGTCTCGTAGCGTAGCACCTCTTGGTAGTCCGACAAAAGTTGATGTTACTTGCCGTGGTAAAAAACTGCGCAGAGGATTGCGTATGTGGCCTGTTGGCGTTTCGATTTTAAAATCGGAATTTTACCATTGGCTGAAATTGACTCGCAACGAAGATGAAACATATCCAAACGGATATTGTCATTTTCCAAAATATAACCCTGAATTCTTTAAGCAGCTGACAGCTGAACAGCTTGTAACAAGAATGGTTAAAGGCTATCCGAAGCGTGAATGGCAGAAAGTTCGTGACCGCAACGAGGCATTGGATTGTAGAGTATATGCACGGTCTGCAGCTATTGCACTGGGTGTTGAGCATTGGTCGGAACAGAAATGGCAGAAAATAATTGGCAATATTGGTTTAAAACCCACTAGTGGTGAAACAATAGAAGCACCGATTATGGAACAACCCGCATCACAGAAAAGAAGCTCCAATTATTTGGCAAACAAATCACGAAAACGTAAATCCAGAAGCGGTTTTATGGGGTAAGGTATGACTTATACAGAGACAGATTTACAGGCAGTACAGGATGCAATAACGAAATTACAAAATGGTGAGCGCGTTGTTCAGGTAGCACATGACGGCCATGTAGTAAAATATGCCGGAGTGGAATTAGACGAGTTACTCGCACTTCGCAATCAAATAAAAACTGTAGTGAAAATTGCAGGGCAAAAACATAAACGTAGAATACAGATTATTTCTAACAAAGGGGTTTTGTAATGGGCTTGTTTTCTAAAAAAACAAAAAAGCCTAGACATAATTTAAAAGCACCCCCAACCAGTAGGATTCGTCATATTATAATGAATGCTTGGGATGGTGCCGGACAAGCTGTGCGTCTAAAAAACTGGCAGGCCAGCAGTGAATCAATCAATAGCTTATTGCTTGGGTCGCTGGATATTTTACGCAGGCGTTCACGCAAAATTGTGCTTAATAACCCTGTAGCGTTTAGCGCTATAGATACGATTGTGTCAAATTGCATTGGTACTGGTATTAAGCCGCAGTCACGATCCACCGACTCTGCCTTTAAAGAAGAGGTGCAAGAATTATGGCTAGATTGGAAGGATGAAGCAGATTTTTACGGTGTTAATGATTTTTATGGATTGCAGGCTTTAATATGCGCATCAATTTTGGAAGGGGGCGAATGCTTCGTAAGATTCAAAATAGCAAATCCAAGAGAAGACTTAAGTGTTCCTCTACAATTGCAGGCATTAGAATCGGAGCATTTAGACAGTTCAAAGAACGAAGTATTGTCAAACGGCAATATCGTTCGTTCAGGGATTGAGTTTAATAAACATGGCAAGCGTGTTGCTTACCATTTATTTCCAACGCATCCCGGGGAAGATTCAGCAACAGGTGTTAATGATTCTATCCGTATTGCCGCATCGGAAATATTGCATATTTATAAACCATTGCGGATTGGGCAGATACGAGGTGTTCCATGGCTCAGCAGAGTTTTACTGAAGCTGTACGAGCTTGATCAATATGATGATGCTGAGTTGGTACGTAAAAAAACAGCAGCGTTATTTGCTGCATTTATTACACGGCTTGATCCTGAATCTAATATGATGGGTGAAGGCGAAGCAGATAGCGATGGCTTATCTATTGCTGATCTTGAGCCTGGTACTGTTCAGCTTTTAGAGCCTGGTGAGGATATAAAATTTTCTCAGCCATCAGATGTTGGCGGTAGCTATGAACCGTTTATGCGTCAGCAGTTACGTTTTGTAGCAATGGGTATGGGGATTACTTATGAACAATTAACCGGCGATCTTACGCAGGTAAATTTTTCATCTATCAGAGCCGGACTTATTGAGTTCAGGCGCAGATGTGAAATGTTGCAGCGACATGTTATAATATTTCAGCTATGTCGTCCTGTTTGGAAGAAATGGCTGCAGCTTGCGGTTTTATCAGGGGCAATTGACTTGCCCGATGATAAAAAAAAGCATCAAAGAGTGAAATGGATTCCGCAAGGGTTCGAATGGGTAGATCCGTTAAAAGATCAAAAAGCACAGGAATTAGCGGTAAAAAGCGGATTTAGAAGTAGATCTGAGGCGGTATCTAAGCTTGGTGGTGATTCGGAGGAAATCGATCGTGAGATTGCAGCAGATAACGCTCGCGCCGATGAGCTTGGTTTGGTTTACAACACTGACCCTCGATTAGTGAAGGAATCAAAAGTTCCTGAAGACATTGATGAAGACGAAGAAGCCTAACCTTACATCTAAAAACTAATATTTGAGAAAATCACATGGATAAATCACAGCCTTTATACGGCCTGATCTCAGGTCACCCCATTAGTGGGCGTCCTATGATGCTTGAGAGAAAAGCATTTGACTATTTGCTGTCAAAATCAAATGAGCCGATGGCAGATATCAAAGCGTTTGACTTTGGTGGTAATAATAATCCCAAGCCATTTGAGCTTATAAATGGCGTTGCTATTATTCCTGTACATGGTCCGCTTAGTAAAAGATCGGGGATCTTCGATGCATTTTTTGGCTTTACCAGCTACGAATTATTATCTGAATTACTGGGTCAGGCGCTGGATAATTCAGAGGTAAACGCAATATTGCTGGATGTTGATAGTCCAGGTGGTGAAGTTGCAGGGTTGTTTGATTTTGCTGATGAAATCTTTACAGCAAGAACTAAAAAGCCAATATGGGCAGTTGCCAATGAGGAAGCATTTTCTGCAGCTTATGCAATAGCGTCATCTGCGAGCAAAATATTTGTCAGCAGAACGGGTGGTATTGGCAGTATTGGAGTACTTGCTACTCATGTTGATCAGTCATCATTTGATGAAAAGCAAGGTATAAAAGTTACCACCATTTTTGCAGGGGATCGCAAAAATGATCTTAATCCCCACGAGTCTTTAACCACGGATGCCGCCAAAGTCCTACAGGACGAAGTTAACCGCCTTTATGAAATGTTTATCGGGCTAGTTTCACGTAATCGGAAAATAACGTCTGCCAATGTAAGAAATACTGAGGCAGGTCTATTCTTTGGATCAGATGGAATAAGCATGGGGCTAGCAGATGACATTTTAACAATGCCACAAGTCCTAGAACTGATGACCCATAAATTTCAACCTAAATTAATGAGTAAAACCATGACCAAAAACGCACCTACACTTGAGAAAGAATCAATTGCAGAAAAAGTGGAACTAAAATCCCAAACTGATGCAGTTACTGCAAATGCAGAAATACCGGCCTCAGACCCAATTATTGATATAGACACCATTACAAAAGAAGCGGCAGCCAAAGGACGTGCTGCATATCGTACAGAAATTCTGGAACTGGCGAAGACATGCACGGCTGCACAAATGCCCTCAATGCTGGCTGATCTGGTTGAACGCAATGTTGGAGTACAAGCTGCAAAAGATGAATTGATGCAGATGCTTGTTGCACAAAATCAGTATGGAAAATCCCTTAGCGCTGAATCCACTAGTGGAGAAACTGAAATCAGTTCATCCGTAGTTCCGTTGGAAACAGGAAAACCAAAGGAAAGTCCTGTAGTTGCCGCTGCTAAAGCAAAAGCTGCAGAAGCCAAGTAAATTATTTCCCCCTTCATTCTAAATTATAACCACTAATAAATGAGGAAAACCATGCCCGCATTAACCGAACAGGATCGCCTTGGTGATCTTTTAAAATATGAAGCACCAAATCTTTATTCAAGAGATGAGGTTATAGTTGAAACCGGACAGACTTTAGTTGCCGGCTCTGTAGTAGCTTTGCATAATGCCACCGACGAAATTGTTGAGTTAAATCCCGGAGCAGGAAGCGGCCAAGGTAATGCTTATGGCATTGTGACAGAAGAAGTGGATACGTCCACCGCCACTGTAAAAACATGGATCATAGCTCGTCATGCTCTTGTCGCTGAGGATTCTGTAATTTGGCCTTCCGGCATTTCAGCAAACCAGCTCAAAAGTGCTATCGAGGAGTTAAGAGCCCTGGGAATCATTATTAGAAAAGATATCTAATTGTTGATTTTTCTATAGCCCCTTTAAACCTATTCACAAATTTGGAGATTTTACCATGCCTATGAACAATCCATTTGATGATGCGGCTTTTTCAATGACTGAATTAACCGCTGCCATTAATATTTTACCTAATAATTACGGTCTTGTTGGCCAGATCGGGCTATTTAGACCCAAGCCTGTAAGAACACGTCAAATAGCTATTGAAGAAAATAATGGTGTTTTGAATCTGTTGCCTACTCAATCTCCGGGTAGTCCCGGAACTGTTGGCAAACGTGGAAAAAGAAAATTGCGTAGCTTTAGCGTTCCACATATTCCGCATGATGATGTGGTATTACCTGAAGAGGTGCAAGGTGTCAGATCCTTTGGATCAGAAAGTCAATTACAGGCACTTTCTGATATTATAACAGAGCATTTGCAATCAATGCGTAATAAACACGCAATTACCCTCGAACATCTGCGTATGGGCGCATTAAAAGGCGTGATTCTAGATGCTGACGGTTCAACTTTACTTGACTTGTTTAGTGAATTTGAAATTACGCCAAAATCTGTCAATTTTGCGCTGGGAACTCCTACAACGGACGTAAAAAAGAAATGTTTGGAAGTAAAACGCCATATTGAAAAGAACCTTCTTGGTGAAGTTATGATCAATGTTAGCGTTCTTGTTTCTCCGGAATTCTTTGATGCCCTTACTTCTCACGATAAAGTAAAAGTGGCGTATGAGCGCTGGCAGGAAGGTAGAGCGTTACGTGAGGATTTACGTGATGGCTTTACATTTGGTGGATTAACTTTCAGAGAATATCTGGGTGAAGCCAGCGATGGCGATGGTAATATCAGACGCTTTATTGCTGCAAATGAAGGCCATGCATTTCCAATGGGAACAATGGAAACCTTCAAGACGTATTTTTCTCCTGCCGACTTTAACGAAACGGTTAATACACTTGGCAGGCCGATTTATGTAAAACAGGAATCACGTAAATTTGAAAGAGGCACTGACATTCATACTCAGTCAAATCCCCTGCCTATGTGCCACCGTCCGGGCGTACTTGTAAAACTTACAAATACTTAAATTATGAGTAGAGAAATTATAGCAAGGGCAATGGATGATATGCTTATCCATTTGGGTGTTGATGCTGTCTATACCGGTCAGGGATTGTCTCCTATTAATATCAGAGTTTTAAAATTTGCATCCGATGTTGAATATGAGACTGGTGATGTAAACATGGTTGGTGAAAAAGCCAAGTTTGAAATTTTGATACAAGACGTGGCAAACCCTATAGCCGATGACACCATTAACATAGATGGCACTATATATCAGATTATAGGGCTGCCCTTACGTAATTTAGACAGAAAAAGCTGGGATGTTGAAGGGCTGGTGATACCATGAGTAACTTATTTTCAGTCGATATAAACGGCGTTGACAATATCAGTGCTATTATTGCTGATATGAAAGCTACTGAAAAACATGCTTTGATTGCATCCATGCGGTCACTGAACAAAACGGCTTTATGGCTTCGGACGCAGGCCACTCGTAAAATCAGTAAGAATAAGCGGATTACTCAGAAAATTATAAGGCAGCGTTTACGAGTATTAAAAGCTAGTCGAAGCCAATTAAAATCACATGTTCTTGCTAGCCTTGGCGGCGTAACAGCTACAAAGGTTGGGAAACCAAGGCAAACCAGAACCGGTGCAAAGGTAAAGCAATATAATTTTCCAGGTGCATTTATAGCTACAATGCCCAGTGGACATACAGGTATTTATAAAAGAAAACGCAAAACACGTCTGCCTATTCGCGAATTAAGCATACCTTTAGAGCCGGAAAGCTCAGATATTATCGAAAGTTTTCTTGATAACGGGGTTAAGGAGCGGTTTGAAACTATATTCAGGCGTGAATTGAAGTTTTTGGTGCAAAGATAGGTGTTTATGGTATAAAAAAAGCCCCGGAAGCATTGTTAAGAGGCTTACCCGGGGTCAACAACTATATTATACCAGAATAAAAGGCTAAGTGTCAAATCAAATGAATACTAAAAATATCCAGAAATCAATATCAGAACCTCGTTTTGCGACCTATTTGTTGGATACCGATGGTGATGCTGACAAAGCTCTGGAGCTATATTTATGGAATTGTCGTTTGTGCGAATCTTTGTATACGCCTATTCATATATTAGAGGTCTCTCTGCGGAATAATTTTCATGATAAACTTTCTGAAGTTTATGGAAGTCATTGGTATGATGACATTAAAGATAACCTTCTTGAAAAAGACATCTCAAAAATTGAAGAAGTAAAAAAGCGTTTTTTGAGTAAAAAGAAAGAATTAAACACTGATGATATAGTTGCAACATTAAGTATGGGATTTTGGGTAGGGTTACTTTGGCGACATTATGAAACAAAATTATGGAGGCCGTGTATTTATAATGCTTTTCCAAATGCACCAAAGCCTTTTACACGAAGTGCGGCAGCCAAGAAATTATCAGTAATAAAAGACTTACGTAATCGTATAGCACATCATGAGCCTGTTTATAATCGTAACCTTCCAGAAATGCATTCTACCTTATTAGAAACGCTTGGATGGATGTGCGAGGATACAAAACAATGGCTTATCAGTAACTCTACTTTTGATGAAGTTTACTCCCAAAAGCCATAATTAACAGAAAAACATGTCCTTTATTGAAGATTTGCACTCGGCAATACTTGCTGAGATAACAACTAGTATTGCTGGAATTCAGACATCCGGTGCATATCCAAAGTTGCAAACTGCGGTTAGCGTTCCTGCTGTTTTTGTTGACCTTTCATCACTAGAGCCTGGTGATAATCCCGGAACTGAACAGGTCGCACTTGTGGCAAGGTTTGAAGCAAGGGTAATTGTAAATTCTGCTGATAATGGTTTGATGAAAGTAAGAGAGCTTGCGGTCGAGGTTGCCAAAATTATTCATAACAAAAACTTTGGTATGAAGACTAGGCTTTCAAGGTTGGTATCTATCGGGCCGGATAGTTTTAGTCCAGAGCTTGATGCTTATGATGTGTGGATTGTTGAATGGGAACAAGAATTTGATATTGGGCTGTCTGTGTGGGATGGTACTGGTATTGTGCCTACTGAAATTTTACTTGGCTACGTGCCAAAGGTAGGAGTCCCACATGAGGATGACTATTTTGAGATACCAACACATCCACCTTTAGGATTGCCATGATGCAGGGTTTTGAAGTAACAGAATTAGACAGACGACTTTCCAATCTGATTCAGGTTGGAACTGTTTTAGAGGCTGATTATCCAAATGCAAAACTAAAAGTAAAAATTGGAGATATTACTACTGATTGGCTTCCCTGGTTAACCATGCGAGCTAGCAATGATACCACGTGGTGGTCGCCTGAAATTGGCGAACAAGTTATGGTTTTAGCTCCTTCAGGGGAATTAAAACAGGCTGTAATATTATCGGCTATTTATCAAAATGCACATCCTGCAATTGATGATAATGATGATGTAAGCAAAACAGTTTATAAAGATGGTACTATCACCAGGTATAATCGCGATACTCACGTATTGACGGTAGATGTAAACAAAGATGGTAAGGTCGAAATAATAATAGGCGCATCGACAATAACAATGACAAATACTAATATAGAGCTTAAAAATGGTGGCTCTTCGATATTGATTACAGATTCAAATATTAAATTATCAACTCCGAGGATTGATTTAAATTAACAGATAAAAATATGAATATAGCAACAACACAGGAAATATTAAATTTTTGGTTTTCAGATAATGCTCGAGATAAGTGGTTTATTAAGGATGAATCATTTGATAATGAAATCAAAAAACTGTTTCTTGCAACCTATAAAAAAGCAAAACTTGATAAAGAAAATGCATTTGAAGGTTCGCCAGAAGGCCTGTTAGCACTTGTTATTACTCTTGATCAATTTCCAAGAAATATATTCCGTGATAAGAAGGAAGCATTCGCTGCCGATAATATTGCACTAAAGGCTGCAAATGATGCTATCAAGAAAAATTATGATAAAAAACTAACTAATGAACAAAGAAAATTTCTTTATATGCCATTTATGCATAGTGAGGATATTAGAGATCAACGCACTTGTGTTGCTCTTTTTAACAGAATTAAAGATCAGCAAAGTGTAGATTATGCATTGAAGCACAAGGAAATTATATTACGTTTTTCTCGGTTTCCTCACCGCAATGAAATCCTAGGGCGTAAATCTACTGATGAAGAATTGAAATTTTTGACCCAGCCTAATTCTAGTTTTTAAACTCAGGATATTATTATGCCAGCAGCCACACGAAAAGGTGACGCAGGAAGCGGTCATGGCTGTTTTCCGGCACGGCCATCCACTGAAGGAAGCCCTGACGTTTTTATAAATGGCAAACCAGCGCATAGGCAGGATGACGCTTGGGGTACGCATTGTTGCGGCCCTGTTTGTCACGATGGAAAATTAGCGGCTGGATCACCAACTGTCTTTGTTAACGGAAAACCGTTAGGCAGAGTTGGCGATCCGGTAGATTGTGGGTCAACCGTTTTCGAGGGAAGCCCAAATGTTTTTGCAAATTAATTAACTGCATCTTGCAGAGTTTTTCCTGCTTTGATTTTTACAACATTTTTAGCTGCAATTTTAATTGTTTCGCCGGTGGATGGATTGCGTCCATCTCTTGCAGGCCGCGCTATTTTCTCAAAAGTAGCAAAGCCAGGAAGAGTTACTTTGCTTCCATTTTTAACGCTGTCAGTAACGGCACTGATAAATGCATCAACATGTTTTGCCGCATCAATTTTGGTAGAGTCGGTTGCTTTGGCAATTGCTTCTATAAGTTCAGATTTATTCACAGGATACTCCTTTTATTGGGGGTTGGTAACAACTTCACAATAAATTGGAATACCCTTTAAGACAACAGATTTTAAGCGGGTTATTTTGACCTGTTTTTTTATGGACGCAATATGTATGGAATGAGTGCCAACACAGGTAAAGGCTTAGGACAGATTAATCACCTGAAGCAATCTATCCGGGATATTTTAACTACGCCGATTGGTAGTCGTGTTATGCGACGTGATTATGGCTCGAAGATTTTTGAAATAATTGATAGCCCGACAAATGAAGACCAGAAAACAGAAATATATGCAGCAGTTGCAGAAAGTTTAGATAAATGGGAACCACGTTTTAAATTACAGAAAACAACGCTGATTGAGGTTGAACCCGGTAAGCTGATTTTAGAGCTTAGAGGCGTATTTTTACTGGATGGTTCTGAGGTCACATTATCTGATTTGGAAATAGCACTCTAGGAGTGATCATATGAAGTTTGATTCTATTAATCTCGAGAAACTGCCTGCACCTGACGTAGTAGAAACGCTTAACTTTGAGGCCATACTTGGCGAGATAGTAGAAGATTTGCGCTTGCGCAACTCTGATATCGCACAACTCTTTGACAGTGGAATTGAAAGTGATCCTGTTAACAAGCTGCTGGAAGCATTTGCCTTTCGTGAGCTTGGAATCAGGCAACGCGTAAATGATGCAGCAAGATCGGTGATGCTACCTTACGCAAAAGGTACGGATTTAGATAATCTGGCAGCTTTTTATGGACTTTTACGACAAGTAGTTCAGGAAGAAAATCTACAAACCAGGCCACCGGTTATAGAAATATTAGAAGATGATACGAGGTTCAGATTACGAGTTGCGGTATCACTGGAAGCTGCAACAACTGCTGGCCCTGCTGGTTCATATATTTCGCATAGCTTGAATGCTGACCCAAGGGTGAAAGATGTATCGGTGGAATCACCTAATCCGGGAGAGGTTGTAGTTACAATATTATCGCAAGAAGGAACGGGTGAAGCCAGTCAGGAGTTACTGGATATTGTAGAAGCTGCCCTCACTGATGAATTTGTAAGACCATTAACTGATTTGGTAACTGTGCAATCAGCCCAAATTGTTACATATGGTATTCAGGCTATTATCCATGTATTCGATGGGCCGGATAGTCAGGTGGTGAAGGACTTTGCTATTGCAAATACGCAAGGCTATGTGGCTGAACAGCATAAAATTGACCGCAATATTGCTTTGTCGGGACTTTATGCAGCAATGCATGTTGCAGGAGTTCGAAGAGTAGAGTTACTTACACCAACGATGCAAATTATAACGGCTTCAAATGAAGCTGCATGGAATACAAATATAGACATAACGGTTACTAATGGCTGATTCAATTTTACCACCTAATTCTTCCAAACTTGAAAGAGACATTGAGGAATTAGGCGGAAAAAAACGTATTGATGCAGTCGAAAACCCTGTAGGAACATTATGGAACCCAGAATCTGTTCCGGCAAAAATACTTCCCTACCTTGCCTGGGCATTATCAGTTGATACATGGGAAGATGATTGGTCAGATGAAATAAAGCGACTGGTTATAGCTAGCTCGGTAGAAGTTCACAGAAAAAAAGGAACTGTTGGAGCAGTAAAAAAAGCAATTGCAGCAACAGGAATAGATGTCGAATTTTTTGAGTGGTTTGAAAATGGAGGAACGCCGCATACATTTTCTATAACCGCATGGTCTAATGATAATAGAAATACAGATGGCACTACCCGGCTTTTGCCAAAAGCACATGCAGAGACAATAAGCGGTGTAAATGCAACGAAACCTGTTCGTGCGCATTTTGAATTGATGTTTGGCAGTCGTATTCCATCGGATATTGGACTTATTGCAGATGGAAATGCTACCGGCCGCATAAATGAAAAGAATGAAATTGTACCATATCCAAATCGTTCTAACTCTACAGCAGGAGGGAAATTTGATTCTTTTGTGGACGCACGAGTAAGTGATATTAACGAGATTATACCTTACACGAATCGTTCAGATTCAAGTGTTGGCGGTAAATATGACCCCTTAGTAGCAACAAGAATAAATGACACCAATGAAGTTGTACCTTACCCAAACAGCTCAAGCTCAAATGCCGGTGGCAAATTTAATCCGCTGGTAGTAGCAAGGCTAAGTGATAGTAATGAAATAGTACCTTATTTGAGCCGATCAAATTCAGTTGTTGGAACTGGGTATGACTCTTTTGTTACCTCAAGGGCTGGTGAAAATATTGAGGTAACAGCTTACGCAAATACTACAAACGCAGATATAGGAATGCTCAATTATCTTCCTGTAATTGCCAGAGTAAACATAAATATGGAGATTTTATAAATGGAAACAGTAGCAACCCTGGTTGGAATGGCGGCTGTCGCAGATGCTGTAGCTAACGGCGGAACTGTTCAAGTTACCCATATTGCTTTGGGTGATGGCATCTGGACGCCGGATGAAAATGCAACAGCACTCAATAATGAGCGTATTAGAACTCAGGTTTTAGGAGCGCAGCAAATTGAAAATAATATTCATAAAGTATCGGCTTTTGCTGAAGGTGTAGAAGAATTTTTTATTCATGAAATAGGAGTTATAGCCAGCCATAACGGGACAGACGTTTTGTTGGCAGTGGCTGCAGATATCAATGCCATCCAGTGGAAACCTTCAAACCAGCGCGTTCCTTTGGAATTGCTTTTGCACTTTGCTGCTTTCCCTCCAGGGTCTGTAACTATTGATGCCACAATAAATAATAATTTATCGCTTTTAAAACCTTTTGCCGGGCAAGCGTTAGCCAATATCCGTAATAGCCGAATAATTGTACAAAATCATCTGACAAATGTAGGAGTATTGTAATGCCGACACTCGAAGAAACATTAAGTAACATCAGCAATGAAGTATCTCAAATAGGTGCTGACATATCAGATATTGATGCGGCTACTTCTACCAAGGCCGGGCTTGTCGCAATATCAGATAACACAACACCTTTGGACAATTCTGTTCCAACAGTAGCCTTTTTTAAGAATAGGAATATTCTTGGAGCTGGCGGTGAAGCTGCCGGCGGATTACCACAAGCACAACTTGATCAAATTGCTGCGCTTCCAAGTGAGGCAGCACTTGCAGCATTATCTACATTGCCTGTGGCTCAAATAAATGCTTTGCCTTCTGAAACTATTTTAGCTGCGCTTGCGGCATTGCCGGCAGCACAAATTAGCGCATTACCAACAACGGCAATACTCACAGCC
Source organism: Pseudomonadota bacterium (assembly GCA_027620075.1). Lineage (NCBI taxonomy): Bacteria > Pseudomonadati > Pseudomonadota > Pseudomonadota bacterium. The sequence continues at coordinate 28,025 of JAQCEY010000007.1, forward strand.
CTTGGAGCTTTACCGGTTTCGCTTACAGGTCAGGCAGGAAAAGTTATTGCTGTAAATGCTACAGGTGATGGTTATGAGATAGTCACCGCTCCTACAGGCGGTGGTGGCGGAACATTACCAACCAGTATTGTTGTTAACAGATTTACAGGTGATGGCTCTACAGTAGCATTTACCTTATCTCAATCCCCTGCAGATTCAAATGCACTTGATATTACAGTGAGTGGAATCAGCATAGACCCAGCAATATATAATGTTTCCGGAACTACCCTAACATTTAATGATGCGCCACCAATCACTGATGCAAATGCGATAGTGGTTCGTCATTTAGGAACAGTCGCAGCAGTTGGTGATGCCAGCATTATTACCATAAAACTTGCTGATAAAGCTGTCACCTTGGGTAAAATGGCTGATGGCACAGCTGGAAAATTCCTAAAATACAACGATAGTACAGGTGTTATTGAAGAAGGTGATCCAATCGTTGGAACGGTTGCAGATAACAGTATAAACACGTTAAAGCTAATAAACAAAAACGTTACTTTGCAAAAGTTAGCTGATGGCACTCCTGGCAAATCACTGAAATATAATGATAGCACTGGCGTTATTGAAGAAACCGATATTATCGTACCGGATAACTCTATTGTGACATCCAAGCTATTTAGCAAGACCGTCACTCTTGGAAAAATTGCAGATGGCACGCCTGGAAAGTTTTTAAAATTCAATGATAGCACGGGTGTAATCGAAGAGGCTGATGGTGCAGCTGGAGCGGTTGGTACTTGGAACTTTATAGAAGAGCAAATTATTTCTTCAAACACCACTGAAGTTGCTTTTACTACTGCCATTAACTCTACATATAAAATATATCGTATGCGTGCGCATGGCATGGAGAGGGCTGGAGGTTCTGGCTCGAATATTCAGTTCAGAGTTACCAAAAATGGCGGCGTATCTTACGAAACAGGCAATGAGTATGCCTATATAAGACAAGAATCATTTGCAAATGGGCCAAATACTACTCCTACTGGAACTACATCCACAAACCTGATTGATATTGGTCATCATGAAGATACAGCGACAGGTATAATTGAAATTGAGTTTTATGAGCCAAGCTCAATAACATTAGAAAAACCATTCAGATTTTCTCTTATTAGCCCACGTAATCCTAATACTATATGGAATGAGGGAGTTGGATTTTATGGCAAGAGTGACTTTGCTGCGATCAACGGTTTTAAACTCTTCTTTGCTAATGCGGATAGCTTCTCTGCTGGTAGATTTATACTTGAAGGTAAAAACTAATTTATAATTTTGTCATTAACCCATAACAGGAAAATTCATTATGAAAATTATACATGATGGCACGAAAGTGCTTAACAATACCGTTTGTGGTCACGATCCACGTAAATATCCACGTCTGAATAAACATGGCAAGCCACTTCCGGGACATGGTTATTATATTTTGGAAGGCGATGAACTGGCAAAATTTCAGGCTAAACAAGAAAAAGAGTCTAATACAACTGATGCACTCATACCTGAAACAGAAAGACAATGGGAAGAAATCGGCAAAAAGCGTGATGAACTGCTCACAGCCATAGAATGGGTAAACGATGAGAATGCCAATCTTTCAAAAAAGAAAAAAGCAGCGTTTGATAAATATCGCAAGCAGCTAGAAAATCTTAAGAGTGATTTTGAAAGTCCTGCCGATGTTATCTGGCCTGATAAACCAGAAAAATAAATAGTGGGTTTAAAACCATTTCACCATTGTAATACATTTTGAGGGCTGTCGTTTGGCAGCCCTTCTTATTTGAATATTGGAGCTTTTGACATGCCTACAATCGAGGACACTTTGAGCGATGTCTCTGTAGAAATAGCACAACTGGCAAGTGATGTTACCGCTATTGGCGAAGCGAGCACAGCCAATTCAGGGCTTATCAAGCTTTCAAGCGAGACAAATCCTGATAATAATACTGTACCGACAGTCGCATTTTTTAAAAACAGAAATATGTTAGGAGCAAGTGGTGAGGCTGGAGGTGGGCTACCACAAGCACAGCTTAACCAGATTGCAGCCCTTCCAACCGAAGCAGCACTTGTGGCTTTAGCTACTTTGCCAGTTGCACAGATTAGCGCATTACCGGCCACAGCAGTATTGACAGCACTTGGAACATTACCTGCATCCTTGACTGGTCTTGCAGGACAGATAATTGCTGTGAATGCTACTGGTGACGGCTATGAAATAATCACCGCACCTACAGGTGGTGGTGGAACTTTGCCAACCAGTATAGTTGTTGATCATTTTACAGGTGATAACTCTACGGCGGCATTCACTTTGTCACAATCTCCGGCAGATGCAAACGCACTAGGTATTTCCGTTGGAGGAATGAGCATTGATCCTGCAATTTATAATGTTGCTGGCACTACACTAACATTTAACGATGCACCACCGGTGACGGATACAAATGCAATTGTCGTTCGTCATCTTGGTACGGTTGCAGCCATTGATGATAATAGCATTCTCACCATAAAAATAGCTAATAAGGCTGTCACTCTGACTAAAATGGCAGACGGAACGCCAGGCAAGTTTCTCAAATATAATGACTCAACTGGAGTGATTGAGGAAGGCGACCCTACGGTCGGTACTGTTGGCGATAATACCATCAGTACAACAAAAGTGATTGATAAAAACATTACTTTGCCAAAATTAGCAGACGGCACACCTGGCAAATCATTAAAATACAATGATAGCACTGGTGTTATTGAAGAAACCGATATTGTTGTACCTGATAATGCAATTGTAACATCGAAGCTATTTAACAAAGCTGTTACTCTCGGAAAAATAGCCGACGGAACTCCTGGAAAGCTCCTTAAATTTAACGAAAGCACAGGAGTTATTGAGGAAGTAGATATTGCTGGCATTAGTGGAGGCATGGTGCATGTTACGCGCACAACAGTATCAAGCTCTGTTGCACAGGTGGATATTGAAGATGCTTCTTTATTTGATGGTACTTATAAGCAGTTAATGGTTATTGGTTCTGGCATTCGCCCTGTAACACAAAGTTCTGCTGGACATGTTTATTGTAGGGTAAAAACACAAGGCGTTTATCGTTCTGATGGTAATTACAGATCGTCGGGTCATGACGCACCTAATAATGGTGGTCACAATGTTTATTCTGACAATTCTGCAATATTAATAGTTCCTACATGGAGTAGTCATAGTCATTGGTATGATTTCAAAACAATCATAACAAACCCAGCATCTACAACGCTTCCAAGGCCAACGTTTATGACTTTGGGCAACCAAACTAATGATGGTGGACAGTCAGGAAACTCTACTACCGCTGGCATTTATGAAACTCATACTACTTTACCATTGCAAGGGTTACGGTTCTTCTTTGCAAATGATAATACCACTGGCGGAAATATTGATGTCTACGGACTGAAATAAAACCAGATCATAAAACTTAATAATCAAGGGCTGCAACTCTGCAGCCCTTTTCTTTTGCGTAACGGAGAAAAATTATGCCATTTCCAAAAATAGACAGCGACTTAATTGATACAGGAGTTGTTGCCGGTAAAATTATTCAGCTTGATGGCTCTGCTAGACTTCCTGCAATAGACGGTAGTTTACTGACAAATCTGCCTAATGCTGGTGGTGTTGGAGGAAGAGTATTACTTGATACTGTCAATGCTAGCAATAATGCAGAAATTGTATTTAGCAATTTTATTGACGGCATTTATAAAAACTATCTCGTTGAGATGACTTCAATACAACCTTCTACAAGTAATGTAGATGTTCATGCTCAAGTTAGTAATGATGGTGGCTCTACATATTTAACAGGATATGACCAGCATACGCAGATATTAACTCACACATCAGTTGGATATAACGCGCAGGTTGGTTCAGCTGATTCTACGATAAATATGGCGATTGGAATAGGAGCTTATGGAACCGGATCATGTCATGGCCACATAATTTTACATGATCCTTCAGCTGTTCAAAACCATACTATATCAGGACATTTAGCTTATCTAAAATCTGGTGCAGATAGCGCAGGTGGTGCATTTTATGCTGAACTTAGTGGCTCACATATAATAAATGCAATTAAATTCACGTTATCTGCCGGAAGTTTTGTGCAGGGAACTTTCAAACTTTACGGACTTTTATAGGAGATAGCAAATGCCATTCCCAACCGTTGATAACGACATGCTCAATACTGGAATCGTAGATGGACAGGTTCCTATAGTTGGCGCAGGTGATAAGTTACCGAGCTCATTGATTGATGCGGGTGTAGCGGCAAACCAACTTGTACAATTGGATGGTTCTGCAAGGCTTCCAGCAATAAACGGAAGCTTACTTACTAATCTTCCTGTTCCTGGTGGCGGTGTTGGTGCGATGAAGTTAATTCAATCGCAATCAGCAAGTAATTCGGCGCAGATAGATTTTAGTGGACTTGACAGCACATATAAAGCCTACATTTTTGAATTTATAAACGTAGTACATTCTATAAACGCAGCCGTAAGAATGACAATTAGCCAAGATGCTGGTGTTAGTTTTAAAACTACAGGTTTTGAAGTTGTAAACGCTGAATTAAGGGCTTCTGCTTCTCCATCATGGGGTTTGTCTGGTGATTCTACTACTGGAAACTTAGTATTAACTAGGGGCAGTGTAGGAGTTGCTGAACCAGCATCTGGGCGCGTAGTTCTTATTGATCCATCCCAGACCTCAATAAAGAAAGCCTTTTGGTGGGATACCGCCACTATAGATTCAGCATATAATCGCCAAGTTGGTGGCGGTTATTATAAAGGATCAAGCGGAGCTATAGATGTTGTTCGCTTTTTTCCATCTCAAGGGAATTTTGCATCGGGACTCTTTAAACTTTACGGAATTTTATAGGAGGCATTATGCCATTTCCTCGCATAGATAACGATATGCTCAATATAGGAGCTATCGCAGGGGATATTCCTGTGATTGGAGCAGGAAACAAACTGCCAAATTTTCTTATTGATGCAGGTGTTGGCGCAAATAAGTTTTTACAATTGGATGGCTCTGCGAGATTACCGGCTATAGATGCCAGTTTACTTACAAATCTTCCTGGCTCTATTGGTGGTTCAGGCTCGTTGCATCTTATTGAAACGCAAATAGCCAACAATTCTGTCAATGTAGATTTTACCACTGGAATTGGCCCGACATACGAGGCTCATTTAATCAGGGTGATAAATGCTGAACCTCTCGCATCTGGTTCATTGCGATTACAGGTAAGCACTAGTGGTGGGGCTTCTTATAGAGGCGATGGAAATTATCATTGGAGCAATGCCGAGTTGCGTGGCGGTAACTCGCCATCATGGAATATGCAAGGCAACCTTTCATCTGCCAGTTTAGATGTTTCTGTCAGAACGCTGGCAACTGGTGAAGTCGTATCTGTAGACATACTACTATATCGTCCGTTTTTCACAGGAAACAAGAAGGTTTTTCTATGGGAAGGTGCAAGCATTGACAGCGGTTACAACAGAATTATTGGCGGTGGTCATTACAACGGCACAACAAGTCCGATAAATGCCCTGCGTTTTTTCTTCAGCAGTGGCGACATAGCTTCAGGAACATTCAAACTATACGGAATCTCTTAAACAACCATTTCTTTTACCTTAACTTATTATATGGAGTATTTAACATGCCTATTACAATACATGATGGAACTACTGTTGCTGATGGAACGCCTGTAGGAATGAACACAGGCCAGTATTCACGGCTTGATACAGATAGAAAAACACCACTGGAAGGACACGGTGTTTATCCTCTATCTGGCGATGATTTAACTGATTATAACCAAAGACTGGCAGATGCTGCTGCAAATGCATTACCTGAAGCACAGGCACGAAAAGTTATCGAATTAGAGGCCGTGAGGCATGAAAATCAGTATGCTGATGTGGTTTTTAACTCAGTTACATACAATGCAGGAAAAGTTGCCAGTAATAACCTTACCGCAATGGTGACATCATTTAATTTTAGTACAAAGACTGAAGATATTTGGTTGGATATAAATAATGCTCAAGTAACCCTTACCGAAGCAGAATTTCAGGGATTGTTTGATACTATTCTTGCTGCACAAAAATCTGCATATGTAACTGAAGCAATTAAATATGCTGAGATTATGGCACTTACAGATGTTGTAGATGTAGAAAACTATGATGTTAGAGCCGGATGGTAATATTAGCCAAAATTTAACCTGCTCGACCTGCTGATTTTAGGTGGGTTTTTTTATGTCTTTAGGAATAGTCCTAAAATATTGGAGAAAAAATATGCCCGGACAATTTTTGCATGGCGTTGAGGTAATTCAGATAGATACAGGCGCAAGACCAATTCGTACCGTAAGATCATCTGTTATCGGACTTATTGGCACTGCACCAGACGCCGATGTTGATGCCTTTCCACTTAATACACCTGTGCTAATTGCAGGAAACAGAACTGAAGCTGCCTTGCTCGGTGATACCGGAACTTTGCCCGGTGCAATAGATGGAATATTCGATCAGGCAGGAGCTGTTATTGTGGTAGTGCGTACTGATGAAGGCGTGGATGAAGATGAAACAATAGCTAATATTATTGGTGGTGTTGATGCTGGAACAGGTAGCTATGAAGGTGTGCAAGCCTTCCTTGGTGCTGAATCTGTGGTACATGTCAGTCCGCGCATTCTTATCGCACCTGGTTTTACTCACAGGCGGCATTTAGGTAATGCAAATCCTGTAGTTGCAGAGCTGATAGGAATTGCAGATCGCCTACGTGCGGTTATTATTGCCGATGGCCCTGACACAAATGATGCAGACGCAATTACTTATCGTGGCGATTGGGGAAGCGATCGAGTTTACGTTGTAGACCCACATGTAAAAGTATTTGATACTGTAACAAGTACGGTAGTTGTTGAACCTGCAAGTGCAAGAGTAGCCGGTATTATTGCCAAAGTTGATAATGACAATGGTTTCTGGTGGTCACCATCTAACAAAGTTATGGGTGGTGTTGTCGGTACAAGCCGAACTATTGATTTTACTTTAGGTGATGCCAATTCGAGAGCAAATCTACTTAACGAAAGTGAAGTAGCAACGATTATCCGTCAGGATGGTTACAGGCTATGGGGAAATAGAACAACCTCAACTGATCCTAAATGGGCGTTTTTATCTGTGCGCAGAACCGCTGATATCATCAATGATAGCTTGCTTCGAGCACATTTATGGGCGGTAGATCGCAATATAACAAAAACTTACATCGAAGATGTGTTGGAAGGTGTGAATGCTTTTCTTGCCAGTTTAAAAGCCCAAGGAGCAATTCTTGGCGGACGTGCATTTGCTGATCCGGAACTAAATACTCCGCTCAATATTGCAGATGGCAAGGTATTTTTTGATTTTGAGTTTACCCCACCATTTCCGGCTGAACATATCACTTTCCGCTCTCACCTGGTTAACGATTTCATTGAGGAGATTTTATAATGATACCTAAAATTCTAAAAAACTTTAATGCCTTTGTTGATGGCCGCGGCTATGCAGGGCGTGTTGATGAAGTGGTATTACCGAAACTCACCGTCAAAACAGAGGAGCATCGTGCTGGTGGCATGGATGTCGCGATAGAAATTGATATGGGAATGGAAAAATTAGAATGCGAACTAACTTTTGCTGAATATGATATTGAATTGTTCAGGTTATTTGGTTTGATAGATGGCAATTCTGTTGCTATTACCCTGCGTGGCGCAATGCAATCTGATGGCGATGCTGAGTCGATTGTTATAAATTTACGAGGTTCATTCCGCGAAGTAGATTCAGGAACATGGAAGGCTGGCGATAAAGCTACTTTGAAATGTATGGTAGCCGTTCGTTACTATAAGCTCACTATGGCTGGCAATGCAATTATTGAAATTGATGCCGAAAATATGATTCGCATTATTAACGGAGTTGATGAGATGGCTACTATTAGAGGCGCTATAGGGATCTAAAAGTCATAAAGTTTTTTTACAGTCTGTAAATTTTCTTTAGCACCTTCGCACTGTTCCCTTGAGTTAAGGCAACTGGTGCAATTAACTAAATTGCTAAATGCAGCTCCTAACGGAGGATGGCTTTTTGCAAATTTAGCATCAACTATTTTGCGTAACTCTTTTACCTTTGGGTTGTGTATTTTAAATGCGTTAATACAGATACTCTTATTGCCACTTTCATCAAGCTCAACCATCTCTTCACCTTTTTTAAGAAGCTCCAGAGACTCAAGGTAAATAGATTTTACTCCAATATCTGGTGGATAAACAGCAAGAGACTCAGGAGAAGCATTCGCTTTATCGGCCTCTTTAGCCTCGTCGTCTGAGCATGATGACAGCATCGAAATACATGTAACAGCTACAACCAAAAATAATACGATTTTATTCATAAAAATTCCGTCATTTTCTATAACGCCAATAGTAATTATTAATTTATAAAAATCAAGATATAAGGAAAAATCATGGAAACTATAAAGTTAACTGTGCCAATTACAATTAATAACAATACTCATGAAACATTAATTGTTCGGCGACCTAAAGTTCGTGATCGGCTTGCAGTAGAGCGCATAAAAAAAACTGATGCTGAGAAAGAAATAGTAATGATAGCTAACTTAGCAGAAGTAACAGTTGATGTTATCGAAGAGCTTGATCTTGCTGACTACGCAAAAATACAAGAGGTGCTACAAAATTTTTTGGAACTAAGCCCAGCGATATCCGATTAGCGGTTTTATCGCTTGCCTCTTTTGCTGGTGGAGGCATAGACGTATGGCTTGATATGGAACTAGACGAATTTACCTTATGGCTTGAAGCTGCCAATATTTTATCAAAGAAGTGACAATGTCTAAACAACATACAGTAGCTGTAACAATTGGTGCTGCATTAAAAGGTAGTTTTGGTTCTACCCTCAGTAAAGGAGGAAGCCAAATTACCAAGCTTGGTAGTGCTATAAAAAAATTAGACGGTGATAGCAAAAGGATAACCTCATTTAGAACACTCAAAACGCAAGTGCAATCCGCTAAAAGTGCATGGGATTCTGCAGAAGAACAGGTTAAACAGCTATCCACAGCAATGAGAAATACTAAAAACCCTACGCAAACAATGCAGCGTGAGTTTGAAAAAGCTAAGAATGCTTCCAACCGTACAAAAACTGCTTACATTAAGCAACGAGATTCACTGCAAAAAGTTCGTGGTGAGATGGCTAAAACCGGTCAAAGCACTAGAAACCTTACTTCTCAACAAACAAAACTTGGTGCATCTGTTATAAAATTACAGTCACGGTATAGAGCATTAGACTCTACATTAAAACGAAGTGAAGCAATCAAAGCGCGACGTTCTGCAATACGTGGTCAATTGTTTGACATGGTAGCACTTGGTATAGCTATTGGCGCACCTTTAAAAGCTGCAATTGATTTTGAGAGCGTCATGGCTGATGTTAGAAAGGTTGTAGATTTTAAGGATAAAGTAAGTGGTCTGAGAAATTTTGGGAATATTATCAAGCAAATATCTCGTGATATTCCTATCTCAGCTGAAGGACTTGCACAAATTGCAGCAGCTGGAGGTACGTTAGGTATTAGTGAAACAGAATTACCTGATTTTGTGGATGTCGTAGCAAAAATGTCAACGGCTTTTGACCTCTTACCTGAAGAAGCCGGTGATGCTATAGCTAAATTATCCAACATTTTTGGTGTTCCCATTAATGAAATGACCAAGTTAGGAGATGCAATAAATTTCCTCTCGGATAACACCGCAGCAAAAGCAAGGGACATAATCCCTGTTTTAGCTAGGGTTGGTGCACAAGCGCAAGATTTTGGCCTTTCTGCAGAGCAAACAGCAGCACTTGCTGACAGTTTTATAGCTCTTGGCAAGCCACCACAAATAGCTGCAACTGCCATTAATGCTATGTTACTTCGACTTAATACTGCAGATAAGCAAAGTGCAAAATTTCAAAGAGGCTTAAGCGAATTAGGAGTTGAGGCTACTGAATTAAAAAAATCTATAAAAAATGATGCTCAAGGGGCATTATTATCATTCTTGCAAACAGTCTCTAAAGTAGAAAAACAACAGCGAGCCGGAATATTATCCGATTTATTCGGTTTAGAATTTTCTGATGATGTATCATTATTAGCAGGTAATGTGAATCAGTATAAAAAGGCTTTGGATCTACTTGGAAACGCTAAAAGACAAAATTCTATGCAGCGTGAATTTGCTAACCGAGCAACAACACTAGCAAATAGATTACAATTACTGAAAAACTCTATAACTGAAATTGGAATAAATATTGGAGAAACAATAATACCTCCATTGAAAGTTGTTGTAGATGGAATTCGCTCGTTTACATCAGGTATTGCAGATTTTGTTACAAAGATACCTCTACTGAGTGGAGTAGTGTTTGGAGTTACATTTAGCTTAATTGGTTTGAAAATTGCTTTTGTGGCTTTAAATTTTTTGTGGACATTTGTAACAGGAGGAGCAGCTCTTGTAAGAATAGGTTTGGCAAAACTGGGCGTAGAGATAGCCCTGACTGGAATTAAATTTCAGGCATTCAATAAAATAGCATTGATTACTGCGATAAAAACTAAAGCTTTAGCAGTTGCTACTTTTGTATCGGGCACTTGGACAAATTTAGGATTAGCAGCAACATTTGTTAAAACACGGTTTTTAGCATTTAATTTGGTATCCGCAATTACCTTTGTAAGAATGAAGGCACTTGCTATTGGCCAAAGTATAATGGCCTTGTTTGGAGTATTGGGCGGAGCTGTATCTTTAGCAACCACCAAGCTGACAACCTTTAATATTGTATCCCTTATCACTGCCGGACGCATAAGATTACTTGCTTTTGGTGGCGCAATAAAAGCATTTGCAGGTGGGTTAATTGCCCTTGCCAGTCGTGCTATTCCTTTAGTTATAGGTGGACTCAGGGCTTTAACGATTGCTTTCCTGACAAATCCTATTGGCTTAATTATTGGTGGCATTTCTATTGCCGCCGGGTTGCTAATAGCTAATTGGGGTAAGGTGAAAGGGTTTTTCGGTGGTTTATGGGAGCCAATACAATCGGTCTGGCAAACTTTTGCTGATTGGGTTGGTGGATTTTGGAAAATTATCAGTAGCCCACTTACAGCTATAGGCAGAGTGTTCGGAATTTTATTCGGTTCAGGCAATAAAGTTCAGGCTAATATCACATCAACAACCAAGTCAAGTACGCCCAGTGATTTTAACAGTGATAATGCAACCACTCAAGAATCAACTAATTTGCAAAAGTTAGGGGATAATACCATCCCTCAAAAAACCGCAAGTTTACAGGAATCTATTGTAGGAGGCATCATTACTAATCAGAGGTCAGTTGATTCGAGAACGATTACGAATAATTTTAAAATTGATGTTCATACTACTCCGGGACAAGATGAAGAAAGCATTGCAGAAAAAGTAATGCGGCAAATCAAAGATGCATCCCGAGGAGCATTATTTGATACGGCAGGAGCAACGTTATGAGTATAATGATGGCACTTGGTGACTATCGTTTCTCTATTGCAACTTCGGCCTACCAACAACTGCAAAGAACGATTGCCTATCGTTGGCAATCGCAAGACAGAATTGGCAACGATCCTGCTATGCAATTTGTTGGCACAGGTGCAGAGCAAATAAACCTTGAGGGTGTTATATATCCACACTTTAAGGGCGGCCTTGGTCAGATCGAAGGAATGAAATCTGCTGCCGATAATGGCAAACCACTTTTACTGGTAGATGGATTAGGTCAAGTTTGGAGAAAATGGGTGATTACGCAGATTGAAGAAACCAGAGAAGTATTTTTAAAAGATGGTGTTCCTCGCAAAATCACCTTTAGACTTTCTATTGTACGTTACGGGGAAGATTAAATGGCAGTTCAATATCGCACAAAAGAAGGTGATATGCTGGATTTTATCGCCTGGAAACATTACAGCAAACAGTCCGGTGCAGTTGAAAAAATATTAGAGGCTAATCCAAAACTTGCCGATTACGGTGAGCAGTTTCCTGCCGGTGTCCTCATAATATTGCCTGATATTGCTCTGCCTGAAACCGACACCATAATCAGATTGTGGGATTAAATGACCATTACACCAGATTTTCAAGTAATTGCAGACAGCAATGACATTACAGCTGCTATACGCAAGGGCTTATTATCACTGCGTGTCACTGACGAAGCGGGCTTCCAAAGCGATAAAGCTACCATAAAGCTTGATGACCGTGATGGCAAAATAGCTTTGCCAAATACAGGCGCAACGTTGGATATATCACTTGGCTACGTCGAGACATTGCTGATCAGAATGGGATTGTATATTGTCGATGAGATAAGCGTTGAAAGTCCTCCACAAAGTATGAGTATACGCGCTCATGCAGCTGATATGGGGCAAGTATTAAAAGCTCCGGTAACAAAAACATGGGGTAAAATAACTCTTGGAGATTTGGTGAACAATATTGCCGGCAAACATGGTTTAACGCCACGTATAACAGATGAATTATCCGCTTTTGAGATTCCTCACTTGGTGCAAACTGAAGAAAGTGATCTACACTTGCTGACCAGGCTAGCACTCACGCATGATGCAATAAGTAAACCTATAAATGGAAATCCCTCTGTGTCAGATTAGATGAGACATTTTTTAGTATCTAATTAATTGTCTAAGTTCTATTTTACACCTAGGAGAAAAGTTATGGAAGATTTACAAAATGTCAGCGAAGCTATTGAGGCAAATTTTCCCCCTGAAAAGACTGTAGGCCGTAGGCCGGAAGTCTTTGAGGGGGGAAAATTTGCGTCGGATATTAAAGCTCCCCCCACCGAGGTTAAGCCCGCTAAGAAACATCGTAGATTTACAGCCTCATATAAAATGAAAATTTTACAAGCAGCTGATAATTGTTCTAAAAGCGGTGATATAGCTATCCTGCTTAGACAAGAAGGCTTATATTCGTCACACTTAACCTGCTGGCGCAAGCAAAGAAAACATGGAGAATTTGAAGGATTATCGTCAAAAAAACCTGGTGTTAAAGCTAAAGATTCCACCGCCACATGTAATGAAAACAAACAGTTAAAACGTGAAAATGACAAGCTTAAAAAGCAGCTTGAGAAGGCTCAGATTATCATTGATTTTCAAAAAAAAACTTATGCAATATTGCAGATGATCAACCAACAAGACGAGAAGATATAATGAATGCAACATACGAACTAAGCCTAATAACAGACACAAAATCAGCATGTTACAGTTTTTCTGTGCCACGTTCGAGCTTTTACAGATCGATGAAACCACAAGAAAACAAGCCAAAAAAAGGGCCACAAAATGCCCTGGCTTTAAGCCAGATTGAAAAACAAAATGTACTTGATATGTTGCATAGCGAACGCTTTATTGACAAGACTCCATATGAAGTTTATGCAACATTATTGGATGAAAATAAGTACTTTTGTTCCATTAGCACCATGTACCGAATTTTAAACGAGGAAGGAGAAGTTTGCGAGAGACGGCGTGGCCATAGGCAACATAATTATGTCAAGCCGGAACTACTTGCAACAGCTCCAAACCAAGTCTGGAGTTGGGATATTACCAAATTAAAATCTGATACCAAATGGAATTATTATTATTTATATGTCATTATGGATATTTTTAGTCGCTATGTTACTGGCTGGATGGTAGAGGAGCGTGAAACTGCCGTCCTGGCCAAGGACTTTCTGCAGCAAACTATTGATAAATATGAAATAAACCCAGATCAGCTAACCGTTCATGCTGACCGTGGTTCAAGCATGAAATCCAAAACTGTCGCACAAATGTTAAGCGACCTAAATGTAATGAAATCGCATAATAGACCTTATGTCAGCAATGACAATCCTTACTCGGAATCTAACTTTAAGACATTGAAATATAACCCTGAATTTCCAGAGAAGTTTGGATCAATACAGGATGCCAGGAGTTTTTGCCGAACATTTTTCGACTGGTATAATAACGAACACCACCATACCGGCATCGCTCTGCTAACAGCAAAAATGGTACATTTCAAGCTGGACAAGAAAATTATCCAACAAAGAAATATTACGCTACAAAATGCTTTTAACAAAAAACCAGCACGATTTAAAAATAAAATGCCGCAACATAAAAATATACCGAAATCTGTATGGATTAATAAGCCAGATAATACAGACCAGTATTGTAAACATATTGTGAATGATAATATGAATAATAAAACCGAATTAGACAATTAATTACAATTTTATTTGTCTCATTTCTCTTGACACATTCCGATTTGCTATTTGCACCTAAAGGGGAAGCAAAATCTGTAAGTGGTCGCAATATTCCACCAATTACTATAATGCGCAAACAAATTACAAGCTGGAACGTAACTTTTGCAGATCGAGCAAAATATGGAGCTGTTGAAGGAACGTGGCATGATAAAGGTGACTCGGAAAAAAAGAAGATAAAAGTAGGTGAAGATGAACCGGTGTTTATCCTTCGCCACACGTTCGACACGCCAGAACTATTGATAGCTGCAGCCGATGCTAAATTAAAGCAACTTGAGCGTGGTACAGGCAGTTTAAGCATAACCACTCCTGGTGACCCCAGGCTTGCAGCAGAAGGTAAATTAAATCTGATGGGTGTTCGAGCTGGCGTTGATGGGCAGTGGAATATTACTCGTGTTGAACATTCACTTGATAATAGCGGTTATATATCACGCATAAGCGCGGAGATACCACAAACCTAATAATAAAATCAGAGAAAAACCATGGCAAAGCCTAACAAAGAGCAGAACGATAAAATATGCCTGCCAAAAGACGAATTTGAGGCAATGCTTTGCAGGGCAGCTGAAAAAGGTGCCAGGTGCGCATTAGCAGATGTTGGGCTAGACGGAGAGGATGCCGCTAACGATATACGAGAATTACGTTCGCTAATGTCAGCTCTGCAACTTGCCAAAAAAACAGCATGGCAAACGTTCATTCGCATTGTCACTAGCGGAATTATGCTGGCTATCATGGCTGGCATTGCAATTAAACTTAAACTTTTTGGAGTAAAATAATGCTAACATTACTTGGAAGTCTACTTGGATTTTTTGGCAGCGCATTTCCGGATATTTTAAAAATATATCGAGATAAACAAGACCGCAAACACGAGCTTGCTATCCTCGACAGACAGATGGAACAGGACAAATTAAATCACGCTCAACGGTTAGAAGAAATAAACGTAGGAGCCGATATTGCCGAGAGCAAGGCATTATATAAACACGCAGGCAGAGATTCAGGCGTAAAATGGATTGAAGGGCTTCGTGCCTCTGTACGGCCCGTTATCACCTATGCTTTTTTTATTCTGTTTGCAACTGTCAAAGGTGCTGGGCTTTATATCCTTGTTAATACTAACGGAATTGATGTTTCCGAAGCCTTAACCCAAATCTGGGATGCAGAAACCAAGGCATTGTTTGCAACTGTCATGATGTTCTGGTTCGGCCAGAGAGCTTGGAAAAAAGCACTTGGAGGAAAGTAGCCATGCGCCATATAACCCATAGAGGTGCAGATCTTATCAAACGCTGGGAAGGGTTTGTACCACATTTATATATTTGTGCCGCCGGATACCCTACAATCGGATATGGTCATGTGATTTTACCAAGCGATAATTTTGGAAATATCACTGGTGCAGAATTGCTGGATATTTACAAAAACTCTGGCCTAAAGGCTGCGAAACATGCTTGTCGGATGACAAGGCAAGACGCTAAAGAATTGCTCTTTCAGGATGCGTGCAAATTTGAACATGCTGTTTTACGCTATATAAATGTGCCGCTAGATGATGGTCAGTTCGATGCCCTTGTATCTTTTACCTATAATTTAGGGCCGGCAGCGTTGCAGAGATCTACTCTCCGTAGAAAGGTGAACCGTGAAGAGCATTCAGACGTTCCACATGAATTTAGAAAATGGGTATTTGCCGGAGGACGCAAACTTAAAGGATTAATCAGGCGTAGAAATGAAGAGGCGGAGGTGTATGCAAATGGCTAGTTTTGATAATCAGCGTTTGTGGGGCGGAGTATATTTGCCTGATGCTACCATTTCATCATAAATTTTCTGCTTTTCTTCCTTTGAAAGATTATCGTCATATGCACTGAAATGCGATAAACATATTCTTTTGCCATTTTCATCTTCACCATAAATATCATCAAGTAGCATATATGGTTCAATTTCAAGGCCGTATGATACCTTTAGCACTGCATTTAGCATTTGATCTTCTTTCCCACCTTCAAGAGTTATAATTTCTGCCGTTGTAAGATAACTGGCTTTTGCCAGTGCCTCTTGAGTCAGGCCGTTATCTTCACGGTGAATACGGATATTATTACCGATATATTGTTTAAATTCACTGTATCGTTTAGTGGAGTAAAGCATTATTGGTGCTCCTTTTGGTTGGTAAAAAATTGTGCAATAGGGGTTGTAACAAGTAAGTATTTTTCTTCGTTTTGATAGCTCTTTTCCAATAATAGCTTTAATTCAGATAATTCCTTTTTTATCGATCTAGGTTTTAGAGTTTCACTAGTATAAGGCAATCCCATATCCCCTCGCATTTGCATTGCTAATTTTCTAAAATCATGTGAGGCGCGTTCTTTTTGCCATAAGCGTAAATCGATAACATTGTTGCTATGTGCTAGATCTTTCATTGATTTACTCCTGTTACCTGATGCGCTGCCTCAATAAGCTCAGGATCAAATTTAAGTCCGGATTTCGCAGCTTTCCCTGAGCTGACTTTCATAACGATATAGTTATTTTTTTCACGCAAACTCACCATTCCTCCGTCATGAAAAAAGTATTTGTCGTCCCCTATGGTTAATATTGGTTTGCCCGATGCGCGGTTTAGAAAGCCATCAAGCTCCCGGCGGCTATACATATAGCTGATAAAAAGTACGTCACAGTATTTTACGTCAGATTCCCCAACTCCTCTCTTTATCTCCCATTGATGCCCTTCTTCTTGCTGCACAAGATTAGCCATTTTGTCTAATTTTCCATGAAAGTCATCATCCCCCACCAGACATATTCTTAGTTTTTCCTTTTTGCCGTCAGGCCACGTTGTAGCGGTAATAATATCTTTGATAAGAAATGCCTTATAAACATATTGGTCATGGATTTTTGAGCCGTCTTGCTCTGTATAAGTGGCGTTTTTCCAGTATTCATCCAGTGTTTTGCTTTGCTGCAATACTGATGGCGTTGATGTGCACCCTGCTATAGTTATTAGCGACAAAACTATTACAGTTCTTCTGATATTTTTAGCACTATAATCAACTATTTTTGGTATTCGTGATTCATCAGACATTTTACCCTCCTTTGTACAATTGTTATTACATGTCCAATGAAGCCATACAAAGCAAGAGACATCAAGTTAATGATGAGTAATTATAGTTATATTTCAATATGTTAGATCAGGAGTTGACTTGTGCTAACTTGTATGGATGTCAGATTTGAATTTGTCAGGAATATAAGCTTCTGCGCCTGTAGCACCTAATAATCGAGACAAGTGTTGGTATCATTATACAACGCTTCTAGTAAGACGAAATCCCAGCTTTAATAAAATACGCTACTGATAGCTATAAAGTAGGCGTAATAAAGCCCTGCAAATCAATACTGAGCATGACATTAAGCACTCTAATTCTGGCTATTTAGCACAAAATGCTCTATGTTTGGGAGCCTTAAAAGATAAATGACGATTATAATATGCAAAACGATACTACATTACCAAAAACCCTGCCGGCATTCTTCTGGCATTTTGTAAGACCATATTGTTGGTATTTTATAGTATTACTTACAACCGGTGTTTTATGGGGCTTTTTAACTTCAGCCACACCATATACGCTTAAGTTATTAATAGATAAGTTAGCCGGAGTATCTAACTTACCTTTAGATGCTATGCAATTATTTGCTATTTATATGGCTCTGTGGATATGGCAGGCGTGTAATCACCGTTTAGTAGATTGGATATGGCTCAGAATGCTACCTAATATACGCCGAGATATAATTAATAGTATGTATGGCTATTTGAGTGGACATTCTTACAACTTTTTTCAAAATAATTTTGCAGGCAGTTTACAAAATAAAATTAGTGACATAACCGGCGGCTCGGTATCAATTTTACGAAAGATTGATGATGGGTTTGCTCAAGTGGTTGGTTTGATAATAGCCTTCTCTGCAATGCTATTTGTGCATCCTAGTTTCGCTTTTTTGTTGTTTGGTTGGGCAGTTGCATTTTTAAGTGTAGGCTTTTTCTTTAGTAAAAAAATACACAAACTGTCACATGATTTTTCTTCTTCTAGAACTTCTATGATTGGCAAGATAGTTGATGGCATAAGTAATATGATTATAGTTCGTAGTTTTGCACGCAGGTCATTTGAGCATAAATATCTAGATAAAGCCGTAAACGATACGGTGGAAAAAGATAGGAAGGTGCAACGCTCCATTTTATTCATGCATATTGGTTTTGATATTACCATCCTTACTATGATTGGGTTGATGGTATGGAATCTGATTTACTTACATGGAACAGGTGATGTTACCATTGGTGATTTTGCTTTTATAATGATGTTGGTTGTAAATATTTTTATGGCTTTATGGTGGCTGGTAAGTCAGCTTGTTGAATTTGCTGAGGAACTTGGAAAATGTTCCCAGGCACTTACGATTATCACAACAGCGCATGAAATTGTAGACGTATCAGATGCAAAACAACTTAGCGTAACCGAGGGACAAATTAAATTCGACAACGTAACCTTCCATTACAATAAAGACACAAATGTTTTTGAAAATAAAGATGTGGCTATTGAAGCAGGTCAAAAGGTTGGTTTGATAGGCTTTTCAGGCAGCGGTAAAACTACGTTTGTAAATTTGATATTACGCTTCTTTGATGTTGAGTCGGGGAAAATAATGATTGACGGACAAAATATCACCGAAGTCACACAGGATTCTTTGCGTGAGAACATCTCTATGATTCCGCAGGATACTTCGCTTTTTCATCGTTCATTAATGGATAATATCCGTTATGGCAAAATTGATGCTAGTGATGAAGAAGTGATTGAAGCCTCCAAACAGGCGCATTGCCATGAGTTTATTGAGAAGCTACCAGAAAGATATGAAGCATTAGTTGGTGAGCGCGGCATTAAGCTTTCTGGCGGGCAGCGGCAGAGGATAGCTATTGCCCGTGCAATGCTAAAAGACGCACCTATTTTGATATTGGACGAGGCAACTTCTGCGTTAGATTCTGTTACCGAAAAACATATTCAAGAGAGCCTACATAGCTTAATGAAAGGCCGAACAACAATTGTTATCGCCCATCGCCTTTCTACCCTATCAGAAATGGATAGAATCCTGGTATTTGATAAAGGGCATATAATAGAAGATGGCAGCCACGAAAAACTGCTAAAAAACAAAGGCCATTATGCCCGTATGTGGAAGATGCAAGCTGGTGGGTTCTTGCCGGAGGTAGAAGATGAATAAATTAGAGGCAGTGATTTTTGATATGGATGGGCTAATGCTGGATACAGAGCGGTTGGCAATTCCTTCAATCAAGAGGGCTGGTACGGTTCTTGGCATTAATCTTACTGATGATATTCTAATAGAAATGAATGGCCTTAATGAAGATGATTCCCATGTAGCTATGGAAAAAAAGTTAGGAATATCTATACCAAAAAAGGAATTTGCAGATGCTTTTCATGATGATTATGAAAAAGCAATAGCCGAAAATGGAGTCCCTATCAAAGAAGGTCTAATTGAATTAATTGATTTATTAGAAAAAAACAACATAAGACGAGCAGTTGCTACGTCTACCAAACATAGCTTGGCATTAAAGAAACTTAAATTGGCTGGAATTATAGATCGTTTTGAAGTGATAATTGGCGGAGATCAAGTAGAAAAAGGTAAGCCTGCACCAGATCCATATTTAAAAGCTGCAGATAAACTAGGTGTTCATGTTGATAATTGTTTAGCACTTGAGGATTCTGATAATGGCGCTATGTCAGCATATATCGCTGGTATTAAAGTGATTGTAATACCAGATATTAAACAGCCCTCTCCTAAGACAGCCAGTATTGCGCTAAATATTTATGATTCATTATCTGAGGTGAATAAATATTTGCAAACAAGTGGAGTTTTATCGGAGAATAAAAATGGAGAAAAAAGTGGAAAAAACTAATTTAGGCCTTCCCCTCGAATACCAGCAAATGCCGGAATATTTCGATGCGCATAATGTAAGCGAAGAGACGGATGCAAAGAATGCTGTCATCGAACGACTGCTTAAAGAGCAGAGTGTTAAAACTGTATTGGATATGACCTGTGGTACAGGTTCTCAGGTGTTTTATCTACAGCAGCGAGGTTATGAAGTTACAGGCAGTGATTTTAGCCCTGCTTTAATAGAACAGGCAAAAAATAAAGCCAAAGCACAAGGAAAAGAAATTGCTTTTATCGATGGTGATATGCGTGATCTAAAAGTCGGCCAGTTTGATGCAGTAATCACCATGTTTAACGCCATCGGCCATGTATCAAAATCAGATTTTGAAAAAACCATGCAGAACATTCATGGCAACCTTCAAGATGGCGGCATCTATATTTTTGATATCTTCAATCTCCAAGCTATCACTGACGAGGTGATCCATGGTTTTAATATGAATATCCAGACCACACAAAATGGCACTAAAATCCGAAATCAGCAGTATTCCGAAGTTGATAGAGCAAACAGACTGCTAACCTCCCATGACCATTATACCATCACTAAAGAAGAGCGTGAGCCAGAAATTTATACTAACAGCTTTAGCTTGCAAATTTATACAGCAAAGGAATTAAAAGAAATGCTGGCGCAAAATGGCTTTGCAACACTCCATCAGTATGATTTGGAAGGTAATGATTTTATAGCAGATAAAAGCCTGAATATCCTGACAGTTGCGAGGAAAATATGATACTTGAAACGGCAACATTAGACGTAATACCAACAAAAACAGCCGAATTTGAACAAGCCTTTGCCAAAGCACAAAAAATAATCAGCTCTATGGATGGCTATATTTCTCATGAATTGCAAAAATGTATTGAGCAAAAAAATCGCTATATCCTTCTAGTAAAATGGCAAACTCTTGAGAATCATACTGTTGGCTTCAGACAGTCTGAAGAATACCAGGAATGGAAAAAATCATTGCATCATTTTTATGATCCATTTCCGACTGTTGAGCATTATGAGATGGTTGAGTTTGAAGAGGAGGTTATATAAATGTTATGGGTAGCATTAACTATATTCGGTGCATTAATGAATGCAATACGGCTAGGATTGCAGAAGCATCTTAATAATGACCTTTCTACCGCAGTCGTAACATGGGTTAGGTAT
Organism: Pseudomonadota bacterium; assembly: GCA_027620075.1. Lineage (NCBI taxonomy): Bacteria > Pseudomonadati > Pseudomonadota > Pseudomonadota bacterium. The sequence goes on from JAQCEY010000007.1 coordinate 49,362, forward strand.
AGCTTTGGGCTACCATTTGTTTTGTTATATTTATTATTTGTGAGTCAGATTCACTCTGACATCCCTGAAATAAACAATGGATTTTTGCTATACTGCACGTTGGGAGGCATCACCCAGATTTTAGGAACAATGTTACTGGTAACACTTTTTAAGCATCGTAACTTTGCTATCGGGGTAACCTATTCAAAAACAGAAGCCGTACAAACTGCGCTTATCGGCCTGATTCTATTTCAAGAAACAATAAGCCTGATAGGAATGGTAGCTATAATATTAGGTGTTGTTGGGATTGTAATAATTTCCGTAGGCGAAAAACAAATTGATTTAAGTCAGATTACTTCAAGCGCGTCTAAAAAGTCAGCATTAATAGGGATAGGAGCTGGATTTAGCTTTGCATTGTCAGGGCTGTTTATTCGTAACGCAAGTTTGGCACTTGATGGGACAAGCCCTATGATGCAAGCCGCAATGACGTTAACGGTGACCATTATCATTCAAGTTGCTATATTGGGGGCGTGGATCTCCTATAAAAAACAACAGGATTTTTTTGCTATTATAGCAAACATAAAAATCTCCGCCTTGATCGGCTTCACAAGCGTTTTAGGTTCTATAGGATTATTTACAGCATTAGCAATGGCCGAGGCAGCCTATGTAAAAACAGTGACTCAAGTGGGTGTTGTGTTTTCAATTATGATTACACACAAGTGCTTTAAGGAAAAAGTGAATAAACAAGAAATGATAGGAATCATAGTGTTAATAGGCAGTATTGGGCTATTGTCGTTTTATAAATAAAAAGGCTTACAGAAGTGAAAATTAAGATTAGACAATATAAACCAGATGATGCGAAAAGCTTAGCCTTAATATATTATCATACCATCCATAATATCAATATTCAGGATTATACAGAGGAGCAAGTAAACGCCTGGGCTCCTTATGACTCAGTGGAAGATTATAGTGGTTGGCAGAGAAAATTAGCAAAGGTTAAGCCGTTTGTTGCAGTGATTGATGAGCTGCCTGTAGGTTTCGCTGAATTTGAAGAATATGGCCATATTGATTGTTTTTATGTGCATCATGAATGGAATGGCAAAGGCATTGGCTCAAAGTTGATGGCGGCTATTTTTGAGAAAGCAGCGGTGCAAAATATATCTCGTATTTTTTCTGAGGTTAGCATTACCGCTAAGCCGTTCTTTGAGGCAAAGGGATTTAAAACCGTAAAAGAACAAACAGTGACATTGCGTGGCGTAGAAATGACTAACTTCGTTATGGAGAAAATGCTATGAAGCAAAAAATAATAGCATCCTCACCTGAGGATAAAGAGTGGGTAATGGAGCAACTTATTGCTTTTAACAGAAAGTTTTTGCCCTCTACCCCAGAGAAAAAAGATCTCATTCCTCTCAACTTTCACATTCTAAGTCAGGATAAAATGATTATTGCCGGGATCAATTCCATTATGCTGTACAAATCGACAGTCAAGATCGATATTTTATGGGTTGAAGAGGAGCATAGAGGGCATGATTACGGTTCACAGCTTTTAGGACATGTGGAAACAGAGGCTAAAAAATCAGGTGCCGCCTTGATACATCTTGATACATTTGATTTTCAGGCAAGAGAGTTTTATGCGAAATGTGGCTATGAAGAGTTTGCAGTATTGGAAAACTCTCCAGCAATGGGTAATAAGCGGTTTTATATGAGAAAAATATTATGACTGATCAAAATTTTCCATTGATACAAACAATGCGCTGCATATTACGCCTTCCTGAACTGGCAGAAGCTGGTTTAATGTATGATTTTGTTGCCAGCAACAAGCAACATCTATCAAAATGGGAACCACTGCAAGAAGGTAGCTATTACACAGAAGAATACTGGCAGAATAAAACCACCCAAATCCACGATGATTTTCTTTCCGACAAATCATGCTGCCTGAATATCTACACAAAAGAAGATAACCGGTTAATCGGTATTGTCAACTACAGCAATTTTGTCCGTGGCTGTTTTCACTCCTGTTTTTTAGGCTTCAAAATATCCGAAGATATGCAGAGAAAAGGAATTATCACAGAGTGCCTGCAAGTCTCTATCGCTTATGTGTTTGATGAACTGAACTTGCACCGCATCAGCGCCAACTATATGCCAAGTAATAAGGCAAGTGCCAGAGTTTTAGAAAAATGTGAGTTTAAGAAAGAAGGCGTTGCCGAGGATTATTTATATATCAATGGTAAATGGGAAGGGCATGTACTAACAAGCTTGATTAATAAAAAATGGGTAAAACAAAATGACAAATAACATCACATTCAAAAAGGCAGTAGCCTCAGATAAACCGTTAATCAAAGAATGGTGGAATAAACCACATGTTATGGAGTTCTGGGATAACAGCCCCGAAATGTGGCAAAATGTGGAGAATTACCTGGATAAAGGCATTATTGATCTTTTTGATTACTGGATTGGATATAAGAGTGATGTTCCTTTTTCCTTAGTTATGAGTTCGTTTATAGACCCTACACAAAAAGATATCTATGGCAGAAATTGCATCCAGGACGGTGATAGCTGGTCTATGGATTTTATGATTGGCTGTGATAAGCACTTGAGGCAAGGTTTGGCAGCCCCTACGCTCAAAGCTTTTATGGATTTTGCACCAGCAAAAGTGAAACGATTTCTTATTGACCCTGCAAGTCATAATAAACGCGCAGTGCATGTTTACACACAAGCAGGATTTAAAGAAGTTGAACGATTCACCCCTGAGACGGGAAGTTTTGCAGGCCAAGAGCATATAATGATGAGGTGTAACAAATGAAATATAAAAGAATTACCAAAGGCTCAACAATAGGCTTAATCTCGCCTTCAAGCCCTCCTGACTTGGGGGCAATTGAAATAGTTACAGGATTCCTCAAGCAGCAAGGGTTTAAAGTAAAATTAGGCCGACATATTACGAAAGAAGGTCTATTCTCAGCAGGTTCAGATCAAGAAAGAGCTGAAGATGTTATGAGGTTCTTTTTAGATACGGAAGTGGATGCGTTAATGGTAACCCGTGGAGGCGTTGGTTCCATCACAATCTTACCATTACTAGACTTTGATGCTATCTATCATAACCCAAAACCAATTATCGGCTTTAGTGACACCACAGCTTTACAATTGGGGATACATGCAAAAACGCAATCGGTATCTATTACAGGATTTGGTGGTAGCGATATCCAAAAAGAAGAGCCTTTTGTCGATGCATTTCTTAGTGAAACACTTAATAAATGTTTGAATCAGGAAAATTATACAATATTACAAGGAAGTACTGTTAATCCAGGTACTGTCACTGCTCCGTTAATTGGTGGTAATCTGATGAGTTTTGTTAATTTAATGGGAACGCCATTTCAACCAAAATTTCGAGATACAATCCTTCTTTTTGAAGAAGTCTTGATTGAGCCCTATATTATTGAGGGCATGCTATCACAATTGTATGTATCCGGTGTATTTGAACAAGTGTCCGGCATCATCATCGGCAGTTTTACGGGTTGTGAGTCAAAGCTTTTTCCTGAAGATAGTGGAACAATTGATGATATCATAAATGACTGGAGTCATAAGATTAAGGTTCCTTGCATCAGAGATTTTCCTTATGGACATACGGATAGTCGTTGCGTCTTACCTTTGGGGCATAAAGTCACACTGGATGCTACAAATTGTACAGTGAACATATCATTTGATGGTGAGTAACTATGACCTTAACTAACCGTATTTATGAACTGGAATTATCACTACTCACCTATGAAACTAGGCAATCTGTCAATGCCTTGGACGGCCTATTGCATGATGATTTTATAGAGTTTGGTGCTTCAGGAAAAACTTATAATAAAAGTATGGTAATTGAGGAGGAAAGTGTACCCCAAAAACTGGACCATTTACAAGAGTCCAATTTGAGTTAAAATGAGGTTAACATTTTGAATTAGATTGGAGACAGTTATGAAGAAGAACTACAGTAATGATTTTAAGGCGAAGGTTACACTTGCTGCACTAAAAGGCGACAAAACAATTTCTGAATTAGCGTCTGAGTTTGAGGTTCATCCGACACAAATAAAGGACTGGAAAAAGCTAGCTAAAGAATCTATGTCTTCCCTTTTTTCATCAGCAAAAATACGCAGAAAGAAGAAAGACGAAGTAGCGGAAGCTGACCTTTACGAAACAATAGGTCGGCTAAAAATAGAAAATTCTTTTCTTAAAAAAAAATTAAATCAGTAGGCAGGAGTGAACGCATGTCCATGATAGAGACTGATCATCCAGATTTAAGCGTTAGATATCAGGCGGATTTACTGGGTATATCTCGCTCAACTTTCTATTATCAGCCAGTTGATATATCCGAAAGTGAACATAATATTATGTGCCGTATTGATGAAATTTATACCCAATCCCCTTTCTACGGACATAGACGCATTACTGATACTTTGAAAAAAGATGATAAATTGTCTATCAATCGCAAGAAGGTAAGGCGTTTAATGCAAAAAATGGGGCTAGTTGCTATTTATCCAAAGCCTAAAACTAGTATAGCAAATACTGAACATAAAGTGTATCCGTATCTTTTAAGAGGCATAAAAATTACCCATCCCAATCATGTTTGGGCAACCGATATTACCTATATTCGTATGGAGAAAGGCTTTTTATATTTGGTCGCAGTAATAGATTGGTATAGTCGCTATATTTTATCATGGCAACTTTCTAATACAATGGATGTAACATTCTGTCTGGAGGCATTAAATCAAGCTTTAGAAACTGCAACACCAACTATTTTTAATACTGATCAAGGGGCGCAGTTTACTTCCTGTGCTTTTACCAATATATTGAAAAATAAACAGATCAACATTAGTATGAATGGTAAAGGCAGGTGCATAGACAATATGGTTATTGAACGATTTTGGCGTTCCTTAAAATACGAAGATGTTTATTTGAAAGATTACAATACAGTTAAAACGGCATATGATAACATTGCAGCTTATATTAATTTTTATAATAATAAGCGGCCTCATCAGGCTTTACAATCTAGTACCCCTATTAATTGCTATAATAAAATAATTAAGGAGGCGGAATAATGTTGTGACAATAAAACAATGGATAATATAGCTCCAAAACTCCAGGTCATAGAGACTTTTCATGGATTAATAGGTATTTAAAAAAACAAAGAAAAAACAAAAGTATTCTTGCAAGTTTAGGAGATTTTATATATAATTTGTGATGCAGTACAGGGAGAGGTCCCGATGATTGTAAAACGAAGAAAAATAAAAAAACAGAGAGTTTCTTTTGCTCTTTTACAGCTCAAAATTGGACTTTAAAAGTTCAGTATTTTGGTTCAAACAATGGGGTACACTTCAGAGTTGCCTAACGAGCCAAGACAAGAATGTGCAATAGAAGATTTTAAAGTGACTAATTTGTCTGAAGAAGCTGGGCTTGCTACCTACAAACTAAATCGTGATGGCAAGCATATTTCGCTTAGGTCATCAATATGGAAAAAAGAAGGTGATAGTTGGCAAATGATTTTCCACCAAGGGACTAAAATTTAGGGCATAATATGGTACTTAAAAGTAATTGGGAAAAAACAAATGAATATACGGATGTAGATGAAAAAATCATCAAGCAGGCTATCCAAAATGCATGCCCTGAAAAAACGCTTGCCTCATACAGTATCATATCTGGTGGTTGTGCCAATTTGAACGTTAAAATCAGATTTAAAGATAGCAACGATCCTTTTCTTTTGCGCCTGTATCTACGTGATAAGGAAGCCGCATTAAAGGAGCAAAATATCTATAAAATGGTTGGTGATAAAATTCCTGTGCCGGAGGTTTTATGCGTTGGTAATACAGGAAGTTATCGATATGCGCTTACTAATTTTGTATCTGGAATAACATTGCGTGATACCATCTTGCATGAAAATGCAGAAGAACTATCCGATGCTATTTATGAAACTGGTTCACTCTTAGCCAAACTCCAAAATTATACCTTCCCTTGTTCTGGATTTTTTGACCAGAATCTCAAGGTACAAGATAGGTTAGAGCAAAATTTTTGTGTAGATTTTTTACATGAATGCTTAGAAAGCTCAACAGTTTCTAGTGAGTTAGGAAGCAATCTTGTAAAGCATATAGCTGAAATTGCGGATCAATATGCATCCTACTTTCCTAATAACTCAGAACATACACTTGTCCATGCGGATTACGACCCGTCTAATATTTTGGTAAACAAGCAAAACGGTAAATGGAAAGTGACGGCCATTCTGGATTGGGAGTTTGCCTTTTCTGGTTCTTATTTATGTGACGTAGCAAATATGCTGCGTTATGCACACCAGTTGCCGGATTCATACGAGCAGTCATTTTTACAAGGTTTGCAAGATGCTGGCATAAAATTACCGAATAATTGGCGTATCACAATTCACTTGCTGAATTTACTATCTTTGCTCGACTGTCTGGTACGATCCGATCCTAAAAATAGACCAAACCAATGTAAGGATATAAAGGAGTTGATTGGACATATTGTAGATCAATTGGAGGTATCATGAAAATAAGGTTACTTAATGAGCAAGACATCACTGCATGGAAAAAATTAAGATTGTTAGCTTTAAAAGATTCGCCAGAATCTTTTGGATCCTCTTACGAAGAAGAAGCTATCTATTCAGACGATGATTGGAGGTCTTCTCTTAATAAAAGCCAAATTTTTGGTGCTTTTATAGATACTGCATTAGTAGGGTCGGCTGGATTTTTTGCCTTAAATACACCCAAAACAAGGCATCGAGGAGTTTTATTTACAGTATATACAGAGCCTGATTATCGAAAGCAGGGTGTGGCAAGAGCTTCGATTCAAGCTGTTGTTGACCATGCTAAATCAAATGTTGAGCAACTTCATGTGACATGTGTTACCAGTAATTTAAGTGCTCTTAAAATGTACAAAGAATTCGGTTTTTCAATTTATGGCACTGAACCAAGCGCTCTTAAAATCGGAAATAATTTTTTTGATGAGCATTTGATGGTTTTGAATTTAGAGGGGAATAAAAATAATGAATAAACTTGACCCAAACATTAAACAAGAAGTACTGGGTATTCTGGCCAAGAGTTTTTCCCATGATATTCAAATAAAGTCCGTTATTCGCTTAAGCAAGCCAGAAAGACGTAATTTAATTCTCAGAATTATATTACAATCTCCATCTGGCAAAACGCCTCAAAGTTTAATTTTCAAACAATCTTTCCACGAAAAAGATTCCGATGATGAAAAAGAATTGCTGGGAAGATTTGCCAGAGACTGGGCTGGGCTTGAATTTTTAAGTGGGTTAAACATAGAGCCATCCATTGCGCCACAATTTTATGGTGGCAGCGAAAAACATCGCTTTATACTACTGGAAGATTTAGGTGATGTGCATTTTAGCTTGGTGGATTCTTTAACTGGCAAGGATAGAAAGGCAGCAATTGCAGCACTCACAAGATATATGCAGCGCATGGGACAATATCATGCCAGTGCTTACGGAAAAACAGACGAGTATAATAAAATTTTGCAGAAGCTAAACCCTGGTGCAAAGGTTTGGAAGGATGATTTTGATGATCTACCCAAAGCCAATACTATGCTGGAGAAACTTGGTATAAAATCCACATCGGAATTAGATGAAGAGATTTTCCGTGTCTTTAATACTATGAAAAAATCTATGGATTTTACTACATATATTCATGGAGATATTTGCCCGGATAATGTATTTGATGATCCAAAAAATGATATAATGCATGTTATTGATTTTGAATGGGGGTATGTGGGAAATGCGCTATTGGATGCAACTTATTTGCGTATGAGTATGCCTACATGTTGGTGTGTGAAAGCACTCCCTAAGGATGTCATAGAGCCTCTTGAAATAATTTATCTACAAGAGCTTGCAAAAAACATTCCGGCAGCTTTGGATGATAATTTATATAATGAATCCTATGTTTGCGCTTGTGCTTATTGGGTTGTTATTTTATTCGCATATGGCATTGACGGTGTTTTGGATAAAGAGCTCGATATATTAAACACTGAGTTTAAAGATCCTCATCCTAATTGGAAATCAGAATATAATATGGCCCGACCACGTTATTTGCATCGCCTTCAAGCATTTATTGATATTTCAGAAAAGCATGGCAAATTACCGCACCTGAAATTAGCATCCGAGCAGGCTTTGAAAGAACTAAAAATTCGTTGGCCTGACACTAAACCGCTGGAATTATTTCCAGCTTTTATATGAGTGTAACTATGGCAAAAATAATATCAGCAGCGAGAGCTTGTGTTATAAATGAAAATAAACTGTTGCTAGTCAGTAATAACGGTAGCTATTGGTATCTACCGGGTGGACATATGGAGCCACGTGAAAATTTGGCGGCATGTGCTAAACGTGAGGTATATGAAGAAACTGGCTATGAGGTTACTATCGGTGAAATTATTTATGTTTTTGAATTTTATGACAAAGAATTCGATAGCCATAAAGTCGAATGCGTATTCCGCGCTTCTATAGATATCCACCCTGAAAAACATGAATGGGAAGATTTAGGGCATGACAAGTCGGTAACCATGAAGCAGTGGTTTACCTTGGAAGAAATTCAAGCGCGTGACGATGTGCAGCCAAGTTTTATAAAGGAAGGAAAGTGGCTGCAGGATACAGAAAATAATGAGGTATACAGAGGGTATGAAGAATCAAAATAACAGTTTAAATTCCTATATCGTAACCTTATGCAATCAGTATAAAGTATATCTGATATCCCTTTGCATAATAGCTGTGTTAGCGGCTATTTTTAACATTTCCGTTAACTACAAAATCAAGGAAATGATTGATACAATAGCAAGTGATAGAGGCGCAGGACTTGGGTGGTTGATTGCAATGTTCGCATTTTATAAGCTAATGCATCATGGCATGTATTTTATAAATCGTTTACTGGATATTCGTTATAAACCGATGATGCTGGAGCAGACGGTAACTGATCTTTACAGCAAGATTATTGGTCATAGCCTGCATTGGTTTGATTCGCATCTATCTGGCGAAATATCCAGTAAAATAACAGATTTTCAGCATGGCATAACCCACCTGGTTACGTTTATTTTCAGAGCATTTATTAATGTACTGACTGTGATAATCAGCTTGTTATTTTTAACACAAGTTCACTCCCAGCCAACAATTGTACTGACCATTTTTGTGCTGATTTACTCGCCGATTATTTTCCTACTCCTTCGCAAGCAAATGCAGCTACAGGGCAAGTATGTAGAAGCAAGGCAGAAAGCCACAGGCATTATCAACGATAATATTAGCAATATTTTTGGTATAAAAATTATAGGCAATAGTGATAGAGAATTTAAATCAAACTTATTGCCTGCGCTACTAAACTGGAAATCGTGGGATAAAAAAACACGCATTTTTGATGCATGGTGGGTTGATAATGCCGACACCATAATGATTGCAGCAATGAGTGCCGTGCAGATTTACCTGCTAGCTCATTTATATCAGGATAACCATATAACCGCTGGAGGATTTGCCTTTGCAGGGATGATCACATTAAACATACATGCTGATCTTGATAATTTTATGGATAGCTTATTATTCAACATCAATCCTTCCATAGCCCAAGTGAAGTCATCATATAAATTTATCAATGAAAAATATGATGTGAAGGATAAGGAGGGTGCTGAAATCCTCGGTCTAGTCAAAGGTGAGATCGAATATAAAAATGTCCATTTTGCCTATGGAGATAGCGACAAGTCGATATTGAAGGGTTTTGATCTTCATATAAAGCCCGGCGAGCGGCTTGGAATTGTTGGTATGTCAGGAGCTGGCAAAACTACTATGACCAAGTGCCTGCTACGCTATTTTGATGTTGTGAGCGGCGAGGTTTGTATTGATGGGAATAATATTGCAGATGTTACTCAGGAAAGCCTGCGTGCAAATATTTCCATAATTCCTCAAGATATAACAATGTTTCACCGTACTATTCGTGAGAATTTGCTGCTGGCAAAATATGATGCAAGCGATGAGGAGATAATATCTGCCTGTAAAAAAGCCAAAATCCATGAGGATATTATGGCGATGGAAAAGGGCTATGATTCGGTTGTGGGTGAGCGTGGTGTTAAGGTAAGCGGTGGTCAACGTCAACGTATTGCTATCGCACGGGCAATCTTAAAAAACGCACCGATATTGATTTTGGATGAGGCAACCAGCAGCCTCGATACGCCAACTGAAACGCTCATTCAAGAGTCAATAAATGAGGTGTTGGAAACAAGTAATGCTACAGTTATAGCAATTGCTCACCGTCTTTCCACACTCAAGCACATGGATAGAATTATTGTGCTTGATAAAGGAAAAATTGTTGAAGAAGGTAAGCATGACGGGCTTATCCGGAAGAAGAACGGAGTATATAAGAAGCTATGGGAGATGCAGGTAATATGAGCGAAATTAACAAACAGAACGTCTATGAAGTTTATGATAAAATCTTTGAGTGGTATGATAATGCTCGCACTAAAACACTAATGGAGAAGGAATATCTTGATCTTGTATTAGATCATATTGGTTCTGGCTCAAATATTTTGGATTTAGGCTGTGGAACGGCAGAACCTATTGCCAAATTTTTCATTGAAAAAGGTCATAATATTACGGGAATAGACGGTGCAGACAATATGATTGCTATATGTAAAGAGCGTTTTCCTAAGCAGGAATGGATCTTGGGTGACATGAGAGAATGTAACTTAAAGAAAAAATTCTCAGCAATTATTGCATGGGGTAGTTTTTTTCATCTTCCACATGATGATCAGCGCCATATGTTTTCTATCTTTAAAGGTCATGCAGAAAATGGGGCTATTCTTGTGTTTACCTCTGGTCCAAAACATGGGGAAATAATAAGTCAAATGGATGGTCATGATTTTTATCATGCAAGTCTTGGAGAAGAAGAAAATGAGCAGCTACTGAAAGATCATGGGTTTAAAGTTATGCTGTATCGGGCAGAAGATAAAAATTGCGGTGGTCAGACGGTATGGGTAGCAAAATATGACCAATAAAACCCAAGCAACAGGCATATCATGGATGATACTCCACTGTTTACTTATCTCAATAATGTCAGCAATGGTGCGTGAGATATCAGACCAATTTCATGTATTTGAAATAGTTTTCTTTCATAATTTTGTAGCATTTCTGCTGATGATTCCCTTCATATTCACAGGGGGGAGATATAAGCATTTAAAAACAACAAAGCTGAAATTACACCTATCAAGGGCGATACTTGGCGTTATTTCTCTGGCGATGTATTTTTATGCATTTACGGTAATTCCGCTAACTGAAGCGCGTGCAATAGCTCTGACAGGGCCGTTAGTTAGCTCATTATTAGCTGTCGTTATATTAAAGGAAAAAACTGGTTGGCATAGAACTTTGGCACTGGTTATCGGTTTTGCAGGTGCATTAATTATCTTAAAACCTGGCACAACAAGCTTTTCATATTTTTCTATTATGGTTATTGCCGCCGTTGGTATGTGGGCAATAATTGATCTGATAATCAAGGTTATGAGCCGCACTGAATCTACCGCAACGCAGCTCTTCTATCTTACCGGACTCATGACCGCCTTTTCATTGCCAGGAGCTATATATTATTGGCAAACACCCTCATCCTATGAACAATATTTATGGCTCATAGGATTGGGCATTATTTTCCTTGTAAATTGTATGGCTGTTTTTAATGCCTATAAAAATGCTGATATTACTGTCGTAATGCCGTTCGATTTTTCTGGTATGGTATTTACCACTATCATTGCATATTTTGCATTCAGCGAGGTGATTGACATTCCAACGGCAATTGGCTCGGTTATTATTGTGATAAGCAGTGTTTACATTGCAAGACGAGAAGCAAAAAAGGCTAAAGAAATCCACGCCATTCCACCAAGGTCGGAGGTATAGCCATGCAAATTTATTACATATTACTTGCTATCCTAACTATGGCACTTTGGGGCTTTAATTTTGTTGTCGCCAAAATAGTTTTAGCGGAATTGCCGTTATTTACTATGATGACCATCAGATTCATATTGGCGAGTTGTATTCTAATTCCATTTTATAAAAAACCACCAGCGCATATTGGCTATATAGCCTTACTTGCTTTTGTATTTGCTGTGTTGCATATGGGTGGAAGTTTTGGTGGCATGGCCGTGGGTCTGGATGCAGGCATGGCTACACTTATTGAGCAAACTAATGCTCCATTTTTATTAATACTTGGGACTATTTTTCTGAAAGAAAAGATTGGAATAAAAAGTATAACAGGCATTATCTTATCATTTATAGGAACATATATATTATTACAAGCCCCAACCAGTGCCAGCAATCCTATTGGTTTTGCTCTGGTGTTGGCGGGGGCATTTTTCTGGGGTGTCTATTGCCTATTACTTAAAAAGCTAAAGGATGTTCCTGCACTGGCGCTTGTAGGCTGGATTTCATTATTAGCAGCTCCAATGACAGCAATAATATCCTTATTTACCGAAACCAGACAATTGGAATCTATAGCCAGCGCAAGTAATACAATATGGCTTTTAATGATATATATGGTTATAGCCGTATCCATAGGGGCGCATGGCTTGTGGTGTTATCTTTTATCTCGTATGTCTATTGGACATTTAGCTCCAACAACATTGATGGTTCCTCTGTTTGGTGTTTTAGGTGGTGTAATGTTTTTGGGAGAATTATTCTCACTGCAAATAGCCATAGGAGGTACTTTGATAATCATTGGTGTTGCAATTATTCTGTTGCGTAGACCCAAAACTGTAGTAGTGGATATCGACGTATGACATCTATCTGGATAACCGCCTGTATCTTCGCTGCCTTTTTCCAAACCATTCGCACAGGTTTGCAAAAACACCTAAAACAACATCTATCAACAGATAGCATAAATTGGGTGAGATATGCTTTTGGATTGCCATTTGCAGGTTTGTACCTATGGGTCTTGCTGCAATATGGTTATTCCACCCCGGAAATAAATTATACTTTTCTGCTATATTGTATAGGTGGTGGAATTTCTCAGATTATCGGTACGCACCTGCTTATTTCATTATTCTCACATCGTAATTTTGCCGTTGGCACAACGTATGCCAAAACAGAGGCATTACAAACAGCATTACTCGGCATCATATTATTTGGTGAAGTGTTGAGTATTGGCGGTACTATAGCCATTATATTGGGCGTTTTAGGTGTTGTGATAATCAGCTTAAGTGAGTCACATACAAAGCCAATCTCAATTTTCAAGAAACTCACGCATAAAACCGCATTGATCGGTATAGGAGCGGGTTTAGGTTTTTCACTATCTGGGCTATTCATTCGCCAGGCTACATTGATATTGGATGGTTCTGCTATTATCAGTGCGGCTCTGACATTGGTGACAATGATAGCAATTCAGATTGTTATTCTTGGAATATGGATAACTTACTCCAATCGACATGCATTCAGGCAAATATTGCAGCATGTAAAGCCATCAATATTGGTAGGATTAACCAGTACACTTGGCTCTATCGGCTGGTTTACGGCCTTTGCGCTTACAAATGCAGCTTATGTTAAGACAGTTGGACAAATTGAACTGATATTCGCTCTTCTCATATCACACAAAATATTTAAAGAAGCTATCAATAAATCTGAAATTGCAGGTATGGCCTTGGTTGTGGGGAGTATTTTGCTACTGGTTTATTTTCATTAGCCCTGCTGTATAAACTCCCAAAATGCCAATTTAGCAGGTGAATGATATTTATGTTCCTTCATAAATATAGCAGCGTCCACTGTTGGTAAGTCTACCAAGTCTCTCATGACAACCACATCTTCTTCCAAGTGACTGTTTTCAAGAACAATTTCAGGTAATATAGCATACCCTAAGCCAGCAGCTACCATTGCTAGAGTTGCCTCATTACCGTCAACATAACTATGTATCATAGGCTCTACATCATTATCTTTGAATATTTTCTCAATAATTTTAACTATTGCGGGGTATTTTGATACGATAACGGGTAGTTTTTCAAGGTCTTTAAGGGATTGAATCTTTGGGAGAGATGGTGAGCCAACAACAACAAGTTTGGAACTTGAGATGATTTTGTGCTTGGTATCTACAGGAGCACCACCAAATATAGGCTGAATAACAAAATCAACAGCATTATCAATTAGTCGTTTCATTGACCTTTCAGGGGATGCGGTAGTGATATTCAGAGAAATATTCGGGTATTTTTCTATAAAAGCTTTTATTATATGCGGCAACACTCCGTATGCTATAGTTACTGTACATTCAATTGTTATACTGCCTTTTAGCGATTCAGAATCGTTGGAATGTAAGTTATGTTGCAATATTTCGAACTTTGTTAAAGCGTCTTTGGCAAAGCTGTAAAACTCTTCCCCTTGCTTGGTTATAATAACGCTTTTATTGTCTCTAATGAATAATTTACACTCTAATTCTTCTTCCAAGCGCTGAATTATACGACTTAAAGTTGATGGTGTCATATGGTGAATCTGGCTTGCTTGCCTGAAATGCAGGCTATCTGCCAATGTTACAAATATACTTAGTGTTTTATAATCCATTATTGAAAGCCTTCTACGTTGCGTATTATGCAATCAAGTATTGCATATAATTCAATTTATTTCAATAGAAGATGTGTTATAATACTAGTGCATAATATGCGTTGATCTGCGTGCAAGTAACTATATTTTAACACTTATGTGCTATAATATTTAATAAGACGAGCAAGGGTAAAATTATTTATGTCAAAAGAATCAAAAGATCAAATTATTAGGCCATCTAGCACATCGCTTTTTCGTGAAGATAACGGTATTCCTCACAAACTATACGATGGCTTATTAGAAGATAATCCGGGCATGAGGATAGAACCCCTTGATAAGCATGGTAACTTCAAACTAGTGGATAAAGTTAACGAAGGAAAATTTATAACCTTTGCATCAAAAGAGCAAAATGGTTCACATAATACCGAGAAATACCGTATTAATGTCGAGCAATTTGATGGAGAACTCCAATTAAGAGATTTTGCTAGTGCAAGCCCTAAAGGATGTTTAATTCCGATGAAAATAACGGTGCAAAAAGGAGAATTAGATTTAGAGGCAAGCTATCGAGATAACACTACGGGTCGTAGCCCGCCTGTTAGTATAGTTGATAAAAATGATAGGTTTGGTATGGCCATGGGCTTTTTAGCACCTTATACACACCATACTGAATGCAGCATGGAACGTGGTCATAAAGCTACAACAATGGCAGAAGAAAGTAAGGGAATGGAGCCGACAGGCGAAGCAAAAATGCAGCCCACAGCAAGTATGGGAAAGATGTTTGCTTCCGCAATGCTTATGAAATCATTCGAGAAGCTAGAAGACAGGCTGGATACAAGATTAGAGGCTATAGGTAGTCATGCAAAACAGGAATTTCTGGCCGCAAATGACGCCACCACCTTAATGGATGTACCAATTGCAAAAACAATAGGTTTTTTGGAAGATAGGGGTATGGGGGCTGAGGCCGGAAGATTGCAAAAGGTTAATGACTTTATTGGCCAAATGCAGCCTAGTGATGAACTAAAAGATGTTGAGCATAAAGGGGCCATTGAGCGAAGAAATAATATAACTCCAAGAAGTCTGGTTAATCAAACAGCAAATCTTTCTGAATCGATGGCATGGAAAAATAAAGACGGAGTTGCTTTTTATGATGAATGGAATAAAGACGAAGCTACTGAATTTTCTACTGAAACTATATTAGCACATACTCCGGGAAATCTTTCTCAAAATATCATAGATTTTAATGGCGTTGAGCAAGTACCATACCGCAATGGTAATCTAGTAGTGGCTGGAGAAGTTGCTAAAGCTATATGGGAAGGTGACTCTCCTTCACTTCAGGAAATACTAACAGAAGTTGCTCCTGGCGCTCATATTATTACAAAAAGAAGTGATTTGCAGGGGCTTGATTATGCAGAATCTAAATATACCAATGGTAAAAAAGACTTTAATACAGGAATTCCGACTGATGCAGGTGGAGCGGCAGGAAATTACATAGCCTCACCAGAAGTTGTTGCTCAATTTTCTCAAGATTATATAGGGGCAGGTTTATCGGATAGCACTCTCTTTCAAAGAGCTGAATATCAGAATCTTATGACTAATGTAATCAGTGATGCGGCAAAACATCCTTCGGTTGACCAAACCCCATATGAGTTGGGCTTAATGTGTATTGCTTTAGATAAAAGTGATCCACGCAGAGAAGACGGTTATACGCATATGGTTGGCCATGATGGTGATACGCCTAATATTTACACTGATGCATTTACACTTGTTGGCATAGATGAAGATGACAGAATAAGTAAAGTTGGAGCTACAAAAGTAAATATGTCGGTACGTGACTCTCGATCTTTTGAAGATTTTAATCAGAAAGTGATGGAGCAAAAACAAGTTAAGCAGCTTGATGCCCTTGATTTGGCCACCATGGCTCCAGTATCAGGCGAGGTTGAGAGTATAGCAGCTAGCTTAGGTGCTGAAATGTCTATGAAACCACCTTTAGGGTTAAATGAAGAATCTATGGAAGAATTAAATGAGATTAAAGGCGGACTTCAAAAGCTTATGGAAAAGAATCCTAAAGAAAAAACTCATACCCAGAAAATGGCCGATATGAATTTGAAATCACCAGGTGGTGCTAGGGAAATTTAATGCCTAGAGTAGGAGATCTGTATGTTGCATCCAGAGTTAGAAGAAGAAAAAGAACAAAATTACCCAACAGTCAAAAAAATGCTAGTTGGTAATTATGGCCAAGTGATTGGTGATATTGGAGACGCAACTATTCGGGCAGAAGAAAGTGGCAACCAAGGTTATGGATTTCATGTTACCTTACCTGGGAGTGAATCTCCTGATTTTTTCTTTAAGATTGAAAAGCAGCTACAAGAACGCCAGCCACAGGAAGAAAAACGGCTTGGAGAAGTGCGTGAATTTATGGAATCACTGCATAATGCAGCTAGGGAATCTGAAAAGTCTGGTAAACAGCCATCACTAGACTCAGCTAAATTTATTAGAGATAATTCTAAAGGGCTTATTGGAGCTTTATCTGGAGAAGGCATGCCAGAAGGTTTGGTCGGTCATGAAATAAGCCTACAAACTAATCTTGGGGCGTCAAAGCTTCCTTTAAGGGAAGACATGTTAGAAAAAAGAGAGAATATATCATACGATGAACAAAAGGAAAATCCCGACCCAAAGTTTGAACGTAGCACCAGGCAGGCTATTGACGTTAATCCATCTAATTTTCCATCCTATATAGTAGCAGAAATGGCTGGAACTTTGGGTAAATTGCATAATGCTGGCCAAGATAGGGAATTTACATCTAGCAATGCAGAATTCAACGAATTGGTTGGAGATGGTTCTGTGTTTAGACAAAAATTTGAAGAATTCTCTAGAATATCTAGTCCAACGAAGAGCCAAAGTAAAGTTATAGAGCTAATGGGTCGTCTGGCAGAAGAAAAAGAAAGCGGGAAGTTAGAGGCATTTACAGATGTGCTTGATGACTTTGACAAACTTCCTCAGACTAGAGCTGTTCATCATGATGCTCATCCTTTAAATTTTCTTCAGAAAGAAAGTGAACAAAAGGAAATGGCAATACCAGGAGAAGAACAAATTGTACCGATTGATATGGAAGACTTATCAATTGGACCACGCATTGAAGATTTAGCCTTACTAATTGGACAAACCAAGATTGACCATAATGCATTAAGGCCTCATGAAGATATAAATCCAATGGGTAAAAATATAGATCAGGAGACTGCTACAACCATTCTTCGTGGCTATGAAGAAGTGGCATCTCCTCTTACAGAGGCTGAAATTAAACATATGTTTAATTTCAATGCTGGTAGCCGTGCCCGTGATCAATTAGCCAAAATAGCTCAAATAACTCCCGAACAATTTGAAGCAAATAAATTTGATAGTCTTGCGCTTTATAGAGGTGGTACATTTGATAAAGCTGTAAGTTTTTCGCTGGAAAAGCCACTTGCGGTATTTGAGGAATCAAAAGAAAATGATTTAGTTCCACTTATAACGAAAGCTAGAAAACAGATACGTGATAGCCAACAAAATTTAGATGGCCTCGACCTTGAAATAAAGCCTGGTCAATTGGGCAGAATAGGTCAGAAAGAAACTTCGTATGGAAAAGCTGCATCCAGTCCCACGTCAAAAGATGGGGTTCCAGGCTTAGATCAAGAATCCATGGGGGAATTAAACGAAATAAAAGGAGGACTTCAAGATTTTATGGAAAAAGAACCAAAAGAAAAAAATCATACCCATAAAATGGCAGATCTGAATTTGCGTTCTTCTGGTGGCTCAAGAGAAATTTAACAGACTAAAGAGGAAAAACATGCGATATCCACCTTCAGCTAAAAATCTAGATATAGTAGTGCCTGTGCTTCTTGAGTCTTTAGAGCCTCAAAAAGACAAAGATATAGGCCATTTATTAGATTTAGAGGCAGAACATAAAGATTCAGATAGTGTCTTTAGAGGTGTCGGTGCGCATGTAGTTGGATGTTCGGCAGCAGTTACTGTTTTTTCTGGACAAGAGTCCAAATCTGAATGTCACACTCAAGGAAAATCAAATTTCCTAGCTGAAGATGAAGTTGCCCCTGAAACAGTCTTTGCAGTAGCAAGCTGCACAAAAATGATTACTGCTGCTACAATTTTACGAATGACTGAACATGAAGATTATAAAGAGCAATTCCCTGAAGGAATAAACACTTCTCTATCTCATTTTGTTCCTGCCCTAAAAGAAAAGTATCCAGATAGTACGTTTGTTAAAATGATTGAACAACATCCTCATCATGAGGATATTACGCTAAGAGACCTGCTGCAACATACGCATGGAATGGGAAAATATAATAATTTAAAAAGTGATTGGGGTGATTTGGATGAGGCAAAAAAATATGTGGATGGTCAACACACAGATTCAGAGTATGGAAAACATACTTATAGCGACACAGGACCTGATCTAATAGCTCTTATTGTAGAAACAGTTGCCTCGAAAGCACCTGTTAATATTGCCAGTCCAGATAAGTCATTTGCTGATGTTGCAAGGGAATTAGTTATAAATCACCCTAAGCTTAAGTTAGAAAACACACTAATGCCAGATGACATTGAGCAAGCGGTTAGTGATGGTGGTAAGAAAATGGCGCGTGGGTATTGTGACGAGGGAACACCAGCTGAAGATAAAGACTATCAAGGAGCTTTAGCTGCTTTTGGCGCGCGTTCAACACCAACTGATATGAATAAATTGACAAGGGCATTTTTAACCCAAGATCCGGATGCTTCCCTTTTTGATAGCCCAGAAACTTTAAAACAAATGCAACGAATGCACGAGCTTTCTGAAAGTGAAAAAAAACCAGGTTTTGCTCATGTAGCTTATGGCCTTGGATATGAAAAGTTCCCAAATGGTTTAATTGGGCACGATGGACAAAATAGGGCCTTCAAAGCGCGGGTTGAGTACGACCCAACACAGGATAAATGTGCCACGGTTTGTTATGTTGAAGAACATGCTTCACTGATCATGGCTGATAGCCTTTCTGCTGGGATGTCTGAGGAAGAACTTCTACGTTCACAAGAAAAGATTTTGGCACAATATACTCCCGAACAATTGATAAATGATTATGAAAGAACTAGGACAGATTTTATAGAAAGACCACTGAAGCAGCAACTAGATGCCCTAGATCTTGAAGTAAAACCTGGTCAGCTAGAAACACTTGAAAAGCAAGGTGGTTTAGATGTGCCGGTTCATGAAAACAGGCATGGAAGTCCTGACATTCCAAATCCACAAAAACGGTCATTCGACACTCCTCTGCAAACCCGTAAAATAAACCCTGATGCAGTAGAGATATATGGTGAAGCAGCATCCAGTCCCACATCAAAAGATGGGGTTCCTGGCTTAGATAAAGAATCCATGGAAGAATTAAACGAAATAAAAGGCGGGTTTCAAGATTTTATGGAAAGAGAGCCAAAAGAAAAATCTTATACCCAGAAAATGGCAGATCTGAATTTGAAATCACCAGGTGGTGCGCGTGAAATTTAGGGAGATATTAATTTATGACAAAAGAGCTGTTTAGGCATTTAGTAGAAAACAAGAAAATCCCCGATGATACGCACTTCCTAGAAAGTGAAGCAAATGAAGTTCTTGGAAGTTATAAAGGGGCTTTAAATGCTCACCTTGTTGTTGTCGATAAAAACGGTAATATCATACAACAATTTAAAGATGGGCACGAAATTGAATCAAAAGAAGTAGCCTATTTTCCTTTCCATAAAGCTGGTAGTACAACAAAAACACAGATCAGCTCTTTTGTTAGAATTAATATGTCAATAACCACTGAGGAGAAAAATATATGGTTAATATTTTTGAAGAGTTAGTAACAGGAGGTATAGTTAGTCCTGAAACATTAGAAGACGAACCAGGTAGAATTCTTGGGGATTACTCAGGTCCAGTAACCTCCGGCACGGTTGTTTTAGATGAAAAGGGGAACATTACCCAAAACCTTCAAAATGGAATAAATGTTGAACCTGCAATAGAACAGCCATTTCATAAAACAGGAAGCATTGCCAAAACTATAACATCATATTTAGTACATGAGTTGGAGAGTAAAGAGAGTAAAGAGAGTAAAGAAGTTGGTCTTCCTTCAATTGTTATAAATCGAAAAATACACGAATATTTTTCACCTGAAGAGCTCGTTGGTTTAATGCCAAGTTTTAATGGTAAAGCCAAGGAACTTAAAAAATTAGGTAATCATACTCTGGGTGATTTGCTATGTCATCAAACTGGTTTGGGTGATATTGGATCATATGAAGATTTAGTTGAAAAAAGAACCAATGGTAGTTATGGACACTATAAAATGCTAGAAGGCATTGAGGGAACTTTAGGAGAGCCGCAATATTCCAACGCCGGTTTTGAACTATTGGGCGCTATAGTTGAAAAAGCTACTGGCAAAGAAATGTATGAATTGCTTCATGACAATGTTTTTAAGCCTATGGGTTTGACTGCTGCATTTCCTGATAAGAATGGTACGTTACAAGAAATTGGTAATTCTGATGGGATCAAAGAATTTAATACGAGAAAATTAAACCCTACTTTCATGGTTATTGGTGATGAACTGTTAGAAAAAGATAATGTTAGCTATTATGCATCTGGAGGTCTAATTATGCCACCGGATCAACAGGCAAAACTAATGCATAATATAGGCAATTCTGAACACATAGCAAAAATGACACAAGAGCAACTTGGTGATGACCAAAGTTTTTACGGATATGGTATTGGAGGCGTTAAGGTTGATGGCAGGATTGGTAAAAATGGCTCTGTTATTTGTGCTAGAACGGAAATGTGGCATAGAGCTCCTGATAATAATGGCAACGGTTATACAGTTATAAGCACAGCAACATATGTTGGTGAAGTAGGAAATAATGAAAGACATAGCAGACCAGATGTTGCTGAGGCATTGTTGGAGCGTGTTAGAGGCAAAGGGCTTCAGCCATCTCCTGATGTTTTAAGAGATGTTGCCGGTGAGATGTCCAGAGATGGAACAATAGCTGAGCTAAATGCAATAATTAAAGAAGAAAAAGAAAAGAAACAAGTTAAACAACTGGATGCCCTAGACCTTGCAACAATGGCCGATTTATCACCTGAAGTTTTGAGGGAGGCAAAAGCATTAGGTGCAGAAATCACAGCTAAGCCTCCATTACATGGAGAAAGCAAAGATATGGAAGAAAAAAACTCCTGGGTTGATAAGAGCGCGAGGACTAACAAAAACAATCTAACTCCTGGCGGTGCTAGGGATATATAGTAAGGTAATATTTATGAACGAGCATAAGAGTGGTTCAGAAAAGCCAATAAAAATAGGAATTATAACGCCTTCAAGTAATTGGGCATGCGATGTTGAAATGAAGGGTGAAAAGTATAATGGAGCAAAGTCGGATTATACAAGAAAGGTTGCATCAGCAACATTACAATCACGCGGCTATGAGGTGGTAGGTTTAGAAAAGTACCCTATGGTTCCACCAACACAAAGTGAAAAATTAGGTTTTGTTCCCCAGTCACCATATTCAGCCGCAGCAGAATTTATAAGAATGGTTCATGAGGATAAACCTGATGTGATGTGGGCGATGGATGGTGGAGCGTATGCTACAAACGTAGCACAGCTTTTAGATGAATATGCAAGTAATCCAACAACGTTCCTTAAGCAACATGCCGTTGACCCATTAACGGGCCTTCAGCTAAATTATGGTGCAGGTGCAGAAAAAGGACTTGAAGATGCAAAAAAGCCATTGATTGTAGGTTATAGTGATATAGGAAATATTCAAATATCGATGAAAAAACACGGATTTCCTTCAATGTACGCACCAACGGTTGGATTGGGCCATCCACTTGATCCTGGTTATCCAGAACCTGATCACAAAAAATTTGCAGAAAGAATGAGAGTATGCACCAGTGGCATAAGTAGCAATAAATTGATGGATGAAAGTCATGGTTTTAAAGGGATTGATTCAACATGGGGAGCAATGCTTGAGCCTACATTTGAACAAATAAATAGATTTGTTAGAGAAAAAAGCTCTGGATTTCAAATAGAATCGAAACATGTAGCTGATTCAGGGCATTCATTAGGTGGCGAAATCTGGGCTGGCTCTACATCTATTATTGCAAATAGTTTAGGAACAAGTTGGGAAATTGATTTTCCTAGTGACACTATACTCATGCCAGAACTTATGGGACAAGTGGACTCAAAATTTATTGATAATATTGATCTATTAGCAGATACAGGAAAACTTAGTAACGTCAAAGCAATTGTTTTTGGTGTGGTACCAGGAGAAGAGCGCAATAAAAAAATTGCTCAGATTAAACAAAAAGCTCAAGAATATGATATCCCCTTCTTTATTCTTCCTGAAGAACATACTTTCGGTCACTTTGATCGAGATAAGTATGATCAATTTGTTCCCTTACTCAATGGCCAGCGAGCTAGCATTACTAGAACTTCCGAAGGAATTCAATTGGATTTAGGAGATAGAATAATTGGAGGGTTAGAGGACACTATTCCTTCTCAAAAAAGAATGCGAAATAAAAGTGGTATTACGCCTATTTCTGAGAACTCTTCATCTATTGAATATAGTTTGAAAGATTTATGGAAACTAAAAGCAAGCAGTTCAGTTGACTTTTCTGGACAAGATTTGGTTGTTAACCTGGATGAACAAAGTTGCTCTATGGGAAGTCCAGAAATATATCTTCAGGGCATTCAAAGCGCAGGTGTTTTTGATAACACCAATTCAATAAAATTTGTTGTATCTGATAAAGATCCTCAATATTTGAATTGCCTAGATTATTTTACTGAACAACTTAAAACATCCGGCAGAAATATTGGTGATATTTCTGTAATAGACTTAAATAAAATCCAACAACTTGATGCCCTTGATTTGGCCACCATGGCTGATTTATCTCCTGAGGTTTTGAGGGAGGCAAAAGCATTGGGTGCAGAGATTACTGCAAAGCCACCATTACATAGAGAAAGTAAAGATCTAGAAGAAAAAAGTAGTTGGGTTGATAAAAGCGCGAGGACTAACAAAAACAACCTAACTCCCGGTGGTTCCCGGGATATATAGTGTAGCTATTTACGGCTTTCCCTATACAAAACATGTGGTTTTAGAGGGTGTCCGTCTTTCAAATTAGGGTGGTCGAAATCATCAGCTTCATCATGTGTCATACCAATTTTTTCCATCACCCTACGTGAAGCTTTATTATTTTTAGTTGTGAATGAAACGAGTTCTTTTAAATCTAATTCATCAAAAGCAGAATCACGGACAACTATAGCCGCCTCCGTAGCAAAACCAAAACCCCAGTGTTCATAGGCCAGTCGCCAACCAATCTCGGTAGCAGGCGTAAAATGTGCATCAAAGCCAGGGATGCTCAAGCCAGCAAAGCCAATAAATTCTCCGGTATCTTTGCGTTCAACAGCAAATAACCCAAAACCATGTTGCTCAAAATGAGTTATAATCTTTTTGGCCAAAGAATTAGATTCTTCTTTGCTGAGGATTTTTGGCAAGAATTCACAAACATACTCACATGCATTTAAAGCTGCAAACGGCTCCAAATCTTCCTCTTTCCAATTTCTTAATATCAGTCTTTCAGTTTTAAGCATTAATAAGTATCCTTATTACAAATCATCCAAGTAGCTGCTAACTCTGAAATTTTATTAACCACTGTAAAACCAGTTTTTTCATAGGCACGAATAGCACCTTTATTGGCAGTATCAGGGTCAACGAAACAGGCATCAAATTCTACAAGAACATGCTCTTTTAGAAAACACCGCAGAATTTCAGTGCCAATTCCATGACCAAGATAACTTTCTTCACCGATATAAAAATCAATCGCAGCAAGGGATTTAGGTAATCCTTCTACGCTATAACCCTGCTCATGCGGAAAATCATATTTATCGTAATATTGGATATAGCCAACTGGCTGGTTATCAACCTCAACAATGAAAGCATGCATAGGTTTTTTGATATCACTAAGAATTTTAAAGCCTTGCGTATAGGGTCTATATTTCTTTTCGATTAGCTCTTTTGTATATTGAATATCCTGATCCCACCACTGCTTCACATGCGGTGATTCCAGCCATTTTAGTAATAAAAGGAAATGCTGTTCTTGTAATTTGGCAAAGATAATGTTCATAATTCTATTACCTTCTTAAAACCTTCCGCAGCAATAATCGCCCAATCAGAGTTATTGCCTGATTCTACCGACCATATTCCGGCAAGTACGCTTTGTGCAAAAGCCCAGCCGATAACTCTTTTTTTATCATACCCCAAACGCTCACAAATGATATCAACACGCTGCCGGATAATATTAGGCGATGCATAAATATCCGACCTATCTATCGGATTACGCAAAAATGCACCTACCTCATAGCACGGCTCACCTACGATGCCTTTCGGATCAATAGCCAACCAACCATGGTCTGCATCGTAGAGAATATTGTCATGATGCAGATCTCCATGCAGTAAAATGGGTTTTTCCTGTGATGAAACTAAATCAGCAAATACCTCCTTGGCTTCTTCAACTAATGTTACTGGAATTTGCTGGTCACCTGATGCCATACAGCTATCAAATCCTTCGGCCCAATTTGTGATAGTTCGATAGTCGCCTTCATAATCGCTGTTACGATGAAGTTTTTCTATCACGTCACATAATATGTGAGTTGCCTTTTTATCTTCGTTGTTTAGCGTCAATTCCTTCAAATGTTTTCCGGGTGTAGCACGAGTCATTAACGTGGCATTGTCTTCGGTTTTTAACACCTGAACCGCACCATACCCATTATAATGTTGCAAAACAGATGTTGTACGTTCTTCTTCGGTATCAGATGCAATTTTAAGCACTGCAGGTTGGTTCTTATATTTGGCAAATACAATCAGTCCTGTTGCTGTCTCGACAGGTTCAGATTCCAATTCAAGCTGCCATTCCTTGGCCAATTTATCTAGAGTAGTTCGATGGCTCATATAAAATAATCCAAAAATTTATTATAAGCACACATCATATTAGAAAATAGCGTATTCATCCAATCTAAAATCATGTGATGATGGCATCTACTAATTTGTCAAAAATAAGCCTTTTATTTGTTCAAAATACTCATGATTTTCGGATAACCATTCCACGGTTTCCCTGCAATTCTTGTAACCCTGCGCCTCTCCATATTTATCATCCCAATCAATAAGTAATCTTCCAATTTCTCTTAAATCGAGGTCGCCCATCCCCGTTTCCTCAATTTTCTTCATGTTATTAGCAACATAATCCGGTATCTCCGGCATTTGTATTTGATGTAACATATTAGCCTCCATTGTTGCGTTATACCTACACATCCAATGAAGCCATAGGTGTTGGAGAACATCAAGTTGAATGGAGGTGGTTACGGTTATATTTCAATGTGTTAGCTATTTGATTGACTTGCGGCTTTTTCCAGGATTGATAGATATGGATTTGTAGGTATAATCGGGTTTCTAAATTTTAGGAAAAATAATGCCAGTTAATGAAAAACCTATTAGTACGTCGTTTTTTAAAAGTGGGATTAGTGAAATCGTTGACCGATGGGCTGGAGATAACAACACTACACGCCATAAAGCTGCAATGAAAATAATATCGTCTGCAATCGGCGGAGAAGTAAAAGTATCCTTCGATGATCACAATATAATTGCACATCTTCCTGAACCCTACGTGCAGAGTTGCTATGATTCTGGTAAGGATGATAATGGCATTATTGAAAACTGTATAAAGCTTGGTTTACAAAAACTTGATGGATAGAAAAATATTGCGGATTCGAATCCCAAAGAAGGATTCACATAGCTTGCAAAAAGTTATCAAACTAGCCCACTTGTGTACACACCCAACAAACTGCGAACTTTTTAGTGCACATTGAATGTGAGGCAGAGTAAGGGCTGTAGAGGGCGAGAGAGGTTCGGTAAAGGGGTGACTTACACCGCCATTGATTTTTATGTTTCCATTATAATTAATAGTCTACCAGCAAATGCCCCGCACTTCCGGGGATTTGCGGATATATTACTTCTTGCAACCTCACCGTGAGAGCGGAGAATGAGAGGGATTATCCGTTAGAAATGCCTAAAGTCTCATATGCGAAGTTTCGTGGTGCGTTTGAGGTTTTGTGCTGATGTAACAATATTATGATTGGGATTAGATTAATCCAAGAATCTGGCGCTGTTCCTGCCAATCATATGTTCTGACTGCGAATAGTTTTTCGACAGTCCACTGGACGGGATGCGAGCCTTCAATAATCATCTCAATGATATCTGGTGCAAGGAAGCACAGGCGCATAACACGGCTTACATAAGTGGCTGAGTTGATATTATTTTCTTCAGCTATTTCTGTAATTGTTACTTTCTCACCTGATATTAATTGCTCATTCCATAAAAAGCTGCGGGCGATAGCTTTGATAAGCTGCATGTTTTTATTGGATGCAACATCGCCGATAATGACTTTGCTGCCGTTATTGGTTGCGGCGAGTTTAATCTCACGGGTCAGGTGTATTTGTCTTTCAGGTTTTTCAGCTTTTCCTTCAGCCATATTTCCTTGCAAGGCTTGAATCAATCTGTCAGCACATAAATATATCTGCACCTTACTATCGGACAATTCTATTCTGTGAACAACTGAGCGGATAAAAGCTCGCTCTTTGTCTATATCATCAAATTTTAAATGTTGAGCTGTATGCATCAGCTTCTTTTGCTGCGTTAGCTCTTCGGATTGAAGATGATATTGCAAAGCCTCGCCATGTTTCAAGAAGGCCAGTATTTCTGATTTTACTAATTGTTCTATTTCATACGCCGGGATATTCGGCAGACTTCCTGCCTTGTGTGAGTAGCCCTGAATAATTGCCTGTGAAGTATAATATCGATAATGCAGCTTTCGAGTGCGGCTATGTTTAGGGCTCATGTGGTTGCCCCTATCATCAAATAGTAGACCTGTTAATAGGCACGGAGATTTTGTGCCTGTTTTACCAAACTCTTTCCGGCGGTTGCTTGCAATAACTGCCTGCACTTTTTCAAAAACATCAATTGGAATGATGGCCTCGTGCTCACCAGGATAGCTTTTATCTTTATGGACAATCTCACCGATATAGATACGATTTTGTAAAAGCCTATTAAGGTTCGTGCGGCAAAATGATAGACCACCGGATGTTTTACCATTTTTAAAAATACGCTTTTTCGTTACGATACCATCAGCATCAAATTCGGCTTTTAGCAAATGAACAGACTTTAGCTCTAAATAACGATCAAACATATGCCGGACTGTTTTGGCCTCAGATTTGTTAATAACAATTTTCCGATCTTTAGAATCATATCCAAGTGGCGGTACACCACCCATCCATTTACCTTTTTGCTTTGAAAGGGCGATTTTATCGCGGATGCGTTCGCCTGTTACCTCGCGTTCAAATTGGGCGAAGCTAAGTAGCACGTTTAGCGTCAGCCTGCCCATGGAAGTGGTGGTATTAAATTGCTGCGTTATTGAAACAAATGATACGCCCTTTTTATCCATCACATCAACCAGCCGAGAAAAATCGGTTAATGAGCGCGTTAGGCGATCAACTTTATAGACAACAATAATGTCAATTTTGCCGTCTTCAATACCCTCCATCAATTGCTTGAGTGCGGGACGATCCATATTGCCACCACTAAAACCGCCGTCATTATATTCATCAGGCAATAGCTCCCAGCCTTCATGCTTCTGGCTAATAATATAAGCTGCACAAGATTCACGCTGAGCATCAAGAGAGTTGAACTCTTGCTCCAACCCTTCTTCGGAGGATTTTCTTGTATAAATGGCACATCGTATTTTCTTCATCGCTTTTTAACTCCGAAGAAAACTTTGCCATTCCAGTTGGTGCCCGTGATATGCCGCGCGATAGTTGACAGGCTGGTATATTCTTTGTCTTTGTATCGGAAGCCTTTTTCGATGGTAATCACCTCATGTTTTTCTCCCTTATGTTGCCTTATTAGCCGAGTGCCGGGCTTTATTACAAGATTACTATCCGGCATAAAATCAGTGCCTTCACGTAACTGCTGTGTTAGTCGCTTAA
This sequence comes from Pseudomonadota bacterium, assembly GCA_027620075.1. Classification (NCBI taxonomy): domain Bacteria; kingdom Pseudomonadati; phylum Pseudomonadota; species Pseudomonadota bacterium. Next base: position 77,943 of record JAQCEY010000007.1, read on the forward strand.
CTTGCGTGTTTATTTTACGCTTTAAGCCGCCATATTCTGATGCCTGATTTGTCCACTGGATATGGCCTTGCATAAAATCCTGACTTGCACGAGGCGGCGGGTCATCTTTAAAGCATTTTCGCCAATTATCCTTTAGCTGTTTTATTGATGTATTTTGCATGGAAGCGCCCTTTGGCTAAAGTTAATAACCGCAGTAACGCTTCCTTTGTAGACGAAGTCGAGTCTTATTTTGTACTATTCTCTATCTTCGTCTAATTCATCTTTCCAGTGTTCCGCCAATTCACCGCGACTTGGTATATATGGCAGAATAACCTCAATTTCTGGATTAGATTCACCAAAATACTCAGATAACTCCAAAACCTTCTTGATAGCAAATTTATCACCTTTGGTAGCTAATTCTTTTAGCCGCATTAAGGTGACTTCTTTGCCAGTCAGATAAACCTTGTTACCATTAACAACTATTGGCTCTTTTTTGTTAAAAAGATCATTATAAATGTCTTGAGTTCTCTTGGATTTATTCTTCGGTCTGCCTTTTTTATTGCCGGACTGGCCAGGTTTAAACTGACCACTTTTAGGTGGGTTTTTATAGCCAGGAGGACCGCCGAATACACCATTATTGCTATTTTTGTTACTTCCATTTTTATTCTTTTTAGCCATTAGCTTTTCTCCTACAATTTTGAGTTAGCAACCTCATCAAATGAATCAAATGCATCGTTTAATGCTTCCTCTCCGGTTAATTTCTGCCAGCGACGAACAATCACATCGCAATATTTAGGATCAAGCTCAATACAGCGAGCAATACGTCCTGTCTTTTCCGCTGCAATAAGCGTAGAGCCGGAACCGGCAAATGGATCAAGCACGATATGCCCACGTTTTGTGCAGTCTTTTATGGCATCGGCTATCATAGTCACTGGTTTGACCGTTGGATGGAGCTTTAAATCAGACTGATTTCGACCAAAGCTATTCACGCCTTTGTAATCCCAAACATTAGTGCGGTAGCGGCCATGTTTGCCAAGCTCAATATTGTTTATATGAGGCTTTTTGCCGTGCTTAAAAACTGCTACCAATTCATGTTTGGAGCGGTAAAGTGAACCCATGCCGCCATTATCTTTATTCCAAACACAAATGTTTTTCAGGTCGGCATAGAATTCTTTGCCAGCCCTGATAAGCACATCAATGTGCCTCCAATCCATGCAAATATAATGCAGTGAACCATCCCGACTGAAACTACTTGCTTTGTCACAGAAATCTTCAAGAAAACTATAAAACTCTGCGTCAGTCATCTCACCGGATGCCATGGCAAATTCTGCATGTTTTATTTTACCATTGCCGCATACATGCCCATCAATTGGCACATTATATGGCGGGTCGGTAAACACCATATCAGCACGCTCTGTATCCAGCAGCCTGTCATAGGTTTCATTCTTTAGGGCATTTCCACATATTAGAATATGCTGCCCAAGCTGCCAGATATCGCCAAGTTTTGTAATAGCAGGCGAGTTATCAATATCCGGAATCTCATCTGCCGGATCGGCTTCTTGTGGCTCGTCAGAATCAATTATTAAATCGATTTCTGCCATTTCAAAACCGGTAATCTCAATATCGAAATTAGTTTCGATGGAAAGCTCCTTAAGCTCAATTGATAGCAGGTTCTTATCCCAGCCTGCATTCGAGGCAATTTTATTATCCGCAATTATATAGGCACGAATTTGGTTTTCTGAGAGATGGCTTGACGAAATAACCGGCACTTCCTTCATGCCAAGTTTCTTCGCCGCCTCCACACGACCATGCCCTGCCATAATTCGATTATTACTATCAATAAGGACAGGATTCATAAATCCAAACTGCTTTAGGCTGTTCGCAATTTGTTGAATCTGTTTGTCGGAGTGTGTGCGGGCATTGTTTTTGTAGGGCTTAAGTTCTTCTGGATTAATATAAGCAATATGCATCTCATGCGATGCAAGTTTTGTTATAGGCATTGTCAAATCTCCTTGCCTTCAGAACAAACTGCTCGCGTAACTTATGTTGAACACAACACAAGGTATGCTGAAAACAGCTGTTCGGTTAAGTAAGCTTTGAGATTGATACGCCTAGCATATCAAGAAACCGGTTCGTCTAGCGAGTGTTGGCCTGACCAACCCGGGAACTTTTCAGCAGAACTGAAAAGGAAAAAGCAATTGCAGATACCTCATCTGCAACATTGGTATTGTATCAAATACAAGATTATATGCAATAAGAAAAATAAAATACTGTATTTGAAATAGGTGGAATAAATTATATTTTGCATAGTAACAAGTGCGGTTAAGATGGTGTAATTTATATTTTATCTTTACCGCTATTCGCCGCGATAATATTTATCCTTCCACTGGGATTTTTCTTTGCTATCTTCATTATTAGCAGCCTTAGAAAATGGTGACATAATAACGGCTATAGCTTCTTTGAAAAAATAAGAAATACCCAGAACCATTCCGGCAAAACTCACTCCTATAAACGCTTGCACCCAAGGTGTTAGTTGAGAAAACTTGTTCAATAAATCCGCTGAAAAGCTGTATTCGTTCATATATGACTCCCTTTGTTATTTAACAAAACGGTCACCAGAGTCAACTGGCGACCGGGAGTTAGTAACGTGGGCTCATAGAGTTCACGCGCGACAATCTTTAGCCGCGAGGCTTGGACATACATTGCCGCCTCCCGGACATAAAGTCGGAAAGCGACATCTTCGGCACGCTAATGTTGAGAAGCGCACCAATAACGATTGATGCCAATCGCTACAAGCCAGAGGTTACTAAGCCCCGGAACTGCACTTGCAGTTCCACGAATTAAAATAAAGCAGGCAGGCAAGAGGTCAACAAAAAGAGCGTCAAATATTCTTGAAAACTCCAATATTTCCTGTATTTTCTATTTTGGCGCAATTTTACAGGAGTGAAGTTCCTTTATGGAAGACGAAATTCTAACCATCAAAGAAGTATCCGAATACCTTAAGATTAAGGAAAAAACCACCTATTCCTTGGCCGCTAAAGGTGAAATTCCTGGCTTTAAGGTGGGTGGTAGCTGGCGTTTTAGAAAGAATGAAATAAGTCGCTGGATTTTAGACCAAGAAAGAAAAAGCATCAGTAATGCGGATGGCTTATTAAGAGAAGAACACAAATGACAGAACGTAATGTATTATTTATTAGTCACGCAAACCCAGAGGACAATGTGTTCACCACTTGGCTGGGCGCCAAGTTATCTGCGGCTGGTTATGAAGTATGGGCTGATGTTCTTGAGTTGGTTGGTGGGCAGGATTGGCAACGTAGGCTTGAAGATGCACTTCGCAACCGTGCCATTAAGGTATTGCTGGTAGGAACTCAACATGGAGTTGATAAACAAGGTGTCCGCAATGAAATTCAAATTGCCTCCAATACATCAAAACAAATTCAAGACACTGACTATATAATTCCTTTGAAACTTGAGAATTTCGACGCGCCATTTCTTATTGCACATGCTCAACACATAGATTTCTCGAAAAGCTGGGCAGCAGGCCTTAAAGAACTTTTAGAAACTCTAGCCACATATGATGTGCCAAAATTGGAAGCCGAAAGCTCTAACCCTTGGTGCGCAGTACAGTTGGCGCATGGAAAAGAACCTGTGCAGATAGAAGAAAACATCATTTCCAACTGGTTGAAATTTTCATCACTACCTACCGAGGTACATTTTTATGATTTTAATTCGGGGATTTCGATTGGCTTAAGGGATCGCATGCTAAGGAATTCTTCAATTCCTCTGGTTGGCAAAAACCGTGGGTTTATCAGCTTTGCTGATTATCCATCTTTGCAGGAAATACTAGGACCAGATTTGCCTATAAATTTGGTGGAAAGCACTAAAATTGAAGATTTTTTAGAAGAGGGATGGCCATCGCTACAGATAGAATTTTGGGATGCTCGCAAACACGTTAGCAATATGCTTCGACAGGGATTAGATGCGGTTCTTGCTGCAAAACAGCTTTCATCTTATGAAATGTCGAATAAGAAGCTTTCTTGGTTCGGTCAAAAAGGTGTGGTTCCTGATAGTCAAATCCGCTTTGGGTGGCCAGACTCATTGCCAGGACGCAGAGTTATTAGGGGCTATTCTGAGAAGAGAAGAATGCACTGGCATTATGGTATTAGCCCTCAAGTTACAATGTGGCCGGAGCCTCATATAAAATTACGTGGAAACTTAGTCTTTTCTGAAAATGGCACTCTTCCTATAGACGATGCAAAAAAGATGCACCGCCTCAGACGGTCATTTACAAAATCTTGGCGTAATGCGCGCTGGCGGGACATGATGCTTTCATTCCTTTGGTGGATAACGGATGGAGCTGAATCTTTAGTGATACCTTTTGGAGAAGAAAAGGGTGCTGTTTTGTTTATTCCAACAATTATATTTGTTTCACCTGTCAGCATGCCTGTTGAAATTGAGGAATCCAGCCCAGAAGATCAAGATGATCCAGATTACATTGAAGAACCTTTTGCAGATAATAACTTTGATGATGTTGCTGAAGAGGTGGTAGCATGACTATTTCCCCGACAGTTTCTTATTTCGAAGAGCCTCTGCTGGAATTCAAATTCGGCCAGAAATTGGTTTATCCTCGTGATGGGCTATTTCTTTATGGCCCTGTGGATGAAAGTAATGACAATAAGCAAATACGTTATGGCGTAATCTCTACAGCCGGCGGGTTGAAACATTTCAAAGCGTGGGCCAAATCCATGAACGGGTTTATTGATATTCCAGCACCAGGACCTCGTTCTCGCAGCAATATGCCGCATCATGTGCCATTTCCAGGCTTTACTGAAGCTTTCGGTGCGGAATGGCCAACAGAGCCAACGATTGCACTTGGTGATATTGATCCAAAAGAATTATCTCGTGTATTACGGATTGGAAATCGACATGAAGCTGTACAAAAAGCAGTGGATCTGTTTGTTAGTCCAATGTTAAACGCAGTGAACCGCATGGAGAATCCACCATCTTTTTGGTTTGTGGTGATTCCTGAAGATGTATACCAACTAGGACGTCCTTTAAGTCAGGTGCCAAGGGGCGAGCGAGTACTGGGTGCTGTTCATATCACTCAGGCCAAAGCTAAAATGTTGCAAGCACAGCCCACTCTTTTTGGAACAGATGAGGTGGAAGCTGAAGTTTACAAATATGCAGCACATTTTCGTCGCCAACTTAAGGCACGCCTTCTTAAAGATAAGATTGTCACACAGCTAGTGCGGGAAACCACACTGGAACCACAGGCGTTTTTAACATCATCGGGTCATCTATTACGACCAGTGGAAGATGCAGCTACAATTGCGTGGAAGCTGGGTACAGGCTGTTATTACAAAGCAGGTGGACGACCATGGCAATTAGCAGATGTAAGACCTGGTGTTTGCTATGTTGGCCTTGTCTATAAACAAGATGATTCAGCACAAGATCGCCGCTATTCTGTTTGTGCAGCTCAAATGTTTCTTTCTAATGGTGAAGGTATTGTATTCCGTGGAGCTTTAGGACCATGGTATCACACCGAAAAGAAGGAATTCCACCTTGATAGAAAATCTGCAAAGTCTTTAATAAGTACGATAGTATCTGAATATACAGATTCACATGGAGCACCTCCGAAAGAGTTATTCATTCATGCTCAGGCAGCATTTTCTCACGAAGAATGGACTGGATTTTTTGAAGGGTGCCCTGATACCGTCAATTTAGTTGGCATTCAAATTACGGATGCAAAAGATGGTTTAAAATTATTCCGTCCTGGTGAATATCCTGTTATGCGCGGAATGGCTCTGAAGATCAATGAACGTCAAGCATATCTTTGGACAGCTGGTTATGTTCCCCGTCTAGATACATATATGGGACCAGAAACCCCAAACCCGATTTTTATTAAAGTACAGCGAGGCAAATGCCCGTTAGATCAAGTTTTGCAAGACATTCTCGGCCTAACAAAGATTAACTTTAATTCCTGCCTTTTGAATGACCGTATGCCCGTGACAATCAAATTTGCCAATGCTGTAGGTGACGTTCTTACCTCGGCACCCTTAGATAGTGAGCCGAAGCTTCCTTTCAAGTATTATATTTAGAGAATAAAAAGCAATGCCTCAATCTGCAGAGAATCAAACAGTAAATTTTATAGTGATAGCCGAGCGAGGCTCACTTGGGAATGCCCCAAACACATGCTATTTATGGGTAAATAACTGGGATGACTTCGGCTTCAAAACCACTTTTGCATTATACTACATTACCAAAGATGGTGAACAAAAAGATTTAGGACGCATCAGTATTGCTAATGAAGGATTAACTGGGGGCTATGTCCAACTACCAGAATCACCTTTCATTCAATTGCCTGAAAACTATTGCTCCCTTGGCCATAGCCAAGGCTATTATGAAGAATTAATGGGTTTACCGTCTTTAATTAGAATATCTATTCTAAGAGGTCTAAGAGACTGCGCCTACGATCAGGAAATTTTTGAAAGGTTCCAAGATGAGAATGCAGTTTCTACTTCTTTATTGCGCCATGTCAGTGTCCAAAATGTAAATTATCTATTTCCTAATATACTTAGAGGGCATGCCGTTGCAACTCCATATAAATTTCAATTTCGATTAAATGGAAACGAAACCACAGCTATTGATGTAAGTGTTGTACCCGACTCCACTCCTCCAACTAATATACACGTCTTAATTGGTAGAAATGGAGTGGGGAAAACCAGAATCTTATCTGGCCTAGCAGATCAGATAACTAAAAATCCTTCACCTGCTGATATTAGCCAAAATGGAGAAATAGTATTTTCTCAGAACACCTTAGGTTTCTTGGAGCAGAATGGGCAAAGCGACCGGTTCACGAATCTTGTTACCGTAGTATTTAGTGCATTTGACCATTTCAAGCCGATAAGGAACAATCAGGACAGAGATAGTATTCCTTGTCAGTATATTGGTCTAAAAAGTGAAGATGGGAGCTCTTTTAGAACACCGAGTGACTTGAAGCAAGACTTTAACAAATCAGTAGAAATATGTCTCAACAGTCAGAGAAAGTCTCGCTGGATAGATGCAATCAGAATTCTCTGCTCAGATCCGATATTTAAAGAATATGAACTTGAGAATACTGCTTTAGACGCCGAACATGTTGCTAAAATTACAGGTATTTTTGATAAGTTAAGTTCAGGTCATAAAATTATCCTTTTAACAGTTACCAAATTAGTGGAGCTCGTAGATGAAAAAACGCTGGTTCTAATTGACGAGCCTGAGAACCATTTACACCCCCCATTGTTATCTTCATTTATTAGAACCGTGTCAGATCTATTAATCAAAAGAAATGCCGTTGCTATAGTGGCAACTCATTCGCCCGTGGTACTCCAAGAGGTGCCACAATCTTGTGTAACTAAAATTGATAGAGTTAGATCTGAATATAGTTTGTATAGGCCTGACATAGAAACGTATGGAGAGAATGTAGGGACGCTCACGCGCGAAGTATTTCAGTTAGAGGTTATGGATAGCGGTTTTCACAAAACTATTAGCGACCACCTAAATTCTGACAAAAATTATGATAATCTTCTTAATTCCTTCGGGGGTAAAATTGGCTCTGAGGGAAAAGCTATTGCTCGCTCTATAATTCTTACTAGCGGAGACAGCAATGCATAGTTTGACTAGGCCCGAGATAACTTTTGATGATTGCTATAATTTGTGTATCTCTAGAAAAAGACCGCCACTTAAAGAAAATCTGGAGCGCATACATCCTTCTCTAAGTTCATCCGCAAATTTGTATGATAATAAAGCAACCAATAGCGGACTAAATGAATTATCTCCAATAAGAATTTCGGATTTAACGCCTATAACCGCAGAAGATTTAAAGAAACTTTATACTCAGCAAATGGTTGGGAGCAATGGACCTGGACGTTCTACGTATGATAAAATTTTAGTCTCCGCAAAACAGAAACGGTGCTGTTTCTGTTCGTATGAAGAACCAACAGAGCTGGACCACTTTCTTCCCAAGTCTGTTTTCGCTGAGTTTTCTATACTACCATTAAATCTAATTCCGAGTTGCCATCGTTGTAACAAACTGAAGTTAGAAGATGTCCCTACAAGCTTAGAAACGACTTATATCCATCCATATTATGAGGAGTATAGAGGAATAGCTTGGCTAAAAGCATCTCTAAATTTTGATATAGGCAACTCACCTACAATCATTTATTTTGTTGACAGCGAATTAAACCAATCTCATCCAGACTTGGCTCCTAGAATCAATTTCCAATTTACGAAACTAGACCTTGGTTCGCGATATTCACAGCAATCCGCAGGTGAAGTGTCTGGTATTAGACATAGAATACAGGGGCTGTTTTCCAGTGGCGGGGTAGAAAGTGTCAGGTCTCATCTAAAAGAAGAGGCAAAATCCCGAGAACAGAATAATAAAAACTCTTGGCAAGCTGCTCTATACCATAGCCTCTACCAGAGTAATAAATTTTGTACTATGGATTGGGTGCTGTAATAGCTCAAAGTAGATCTTTCTAATCTAATATCTGCAAAAATTTACTCCTAAAAACTAGGCTTATAAACCATCAGCCAGAACACTACCATAATTGCTGGAAAGGCTAGTGAGCCAAGGATAATCCACCAGCGATCCATTTTCCAGTAACGAGCTGGTAACTCCGCCCCGTTATCCAGCGCCTCTTTAGCCATATCACGCATTTTGATTTGCATCCAGACTACAGGCAACCAACAAGCGCCAGCGAAAAAGTAGAGTATGAGCGCCCACAGTACCCAGCCTTCAAACAATTCATATCCCACAACATGTACAAGCGCGATGCCGGTGAGAAGTTGGACAATCACACTAGGAGTCGTGAATATCCAATCTGCAATCACAACATGACGAGTGGCAAAATAAATGCCCGCTATATCCTTCCTCCTGTTTGCCATAAACATATAGAAGGCACTGCCAATGCCTGTGCCGAATAAGATTGTAGAGCTGATGATATGAATCCATTTGAGCAGGAAGTAGGTCATATTACATACCTACCTTTAATATGAAAATTGCTGAAATATAAAGAAATACAAGCAAAATAGAGTTGGTAATGAAGTGCTGTGTTATAATGTTTGTATATTTATAGTTTCGGTACTTTTGAAACAGTACATAAATACTAATTAGTACAAGCGCGGTAATTAAAAGAAAATATGGAGCATAAAAGTACTCTCTAATAGAATGTATAACCCCATAATTATTATGCATTTTCCAGGTGCATGTAGAGTTACCTTTTATATTGGTATTGGCAAAAAGACCTGCAAACCAATATGCTTGCCAGAGTAAAAAGGGAACAGAAGGGATAGATAAGAAGAAATTTAACTTGTGCTGTTTTGTTTTGCACATGGCTAAAAACATTACAATATAAAATGGGGATGCAATGATAACAGCACCAGCTAATACATCATCAGACGCCATCGTACATGTTCCAGTAACAATACCAAGAAATGTAAGGAATAGTGCTGGGTATATTAGTATAGCCATTATCTATCCTGCCTCTCTTTCGCTTTTTTCTTACTTTCTTTTTTGATCGGCCTACCTACCGGGCAAATTTCCTGCACAAAACCATGCAGTGTGTTCACCAGATTATCTTTTACGAGGCTATAATGAATATATTGCCCCTTCTTTTCTCCAGAAATAAGACCAGCATTTTCAAGTATGCTAAGGTGCTTTGATAGGGATGGCTTACTAATATCGAAACGTTCGGCAATCTCACCGGCCGTCATACTAGATGCTGACAGGTAGGCAAGTATCTTGCGACGAACTCCGGATGATAATGCCTGAAAAACTTTTTCCATTATTTTAGTCCTCCGCAGTATTGCTCATAATATTTGTCAGGAAAATATGTTTTATTAAAACCCATGTTAAACTCCTGCCCTAATGCGCCTATACAGATTACTAATGTTATGCCTACTATAAATGAACCTATAACAGACAAAACTACATATTTCTTTTTCATAAAAACAAAACTCAATTTTTTGTAATTAGCCTATTGACTAAATACCTAAACCATGCAATATTTAGTCTGTTAGCTAAATATAAAATAATACTGTCTGAAATGCAAGAGATTGATCACATGGCCACCAATACCAACGTTATTTATTTTGTCTATGATGGTGAATGTCCAATTTGCCAGATGGGAGCGAGCTTATACAAAGTACGGCAATCTGTGGGAGAGCTTAAAACGATCGATGCAAGAACAGAGAAAGACCATCCTGTTATGCAGGAAGTCAACCAAGCAGGGCTGAATCTTGATGAAGGGATGGTGATCAAATATAATGACCAGCTTTATCAAGGCGAAGAGGCCCTTCACCTCATGGCAACGCTTGGTGCGGATAGCGGTTGGTTCAACCACGTAAACAATACGCTTTATAAATCCAAAACCCTTGCCAAACTGAGCTATCCTTTTATGAAGGGCGCGCGCAATATAGCGTTAAAACTAAAAGGCGTTGGCAAAATAAATAATCTGGAGTCATAGATGTTATCAACTGATCCCATATTCAAACCCATTTTTGGCGAAAGCTGGAATGACTTGCCTACAGTGATGCATAAGCATTATGCTAATCGCCCCAATAGTGACGATATTTCAACGGTTGAGGGTACATTAGATGTGATGTGCAAATGGTATCTCAAACCCTTTTTTTGGCTATTTGGCACTGTTCCTCCGCATAATGAAACGGACGTCCCTGTTACAGTAGATTTTACGAGTCAGCCAGATAGCCCCGCGTTCTGTTTTAATCGTGCGTTTCATTTCAAAAACCACAAACTATTTCGTTTCCGCTCACGCATGACACAGGTGATGGATAATGAAGTCATGGAGCGTATGAATTACGGCATTTGCTGGCATTCTTATTATAGTTGGGATGGGAAGAAAGTAACGCTACGGCACAAAGGATATTCATTGCGTGTAGCTAACATCAATATCCCACTACCGATTACATGGTTGATTGGTCGGGGCGATGCGGATGAATGGCCGATTGATGATGATACGTTCGATATGCGTGCAACGATTATTCATCCTCTGCTTGGGAAGGTATATGAATATAAGGGCCAATTCAAAGTGGTGAAAGAAGTATGATAACACGGGTTTTAATAATTGGCGGCTATGGTAATTTTGGCAGCTTCATTGCCAAAATGCTCGCACGCGAAGATAATATTCAACTGATTATTGCAGGGCGCAACGAAGACAAAGCCCAGTCATTTGCGAAAGGTTTAGAGGCGAAACATAAAGCCGAAACAGCAATAGTCGATATTAACCATATACTCTCCGAATCGCTCAGCACAATTAAACCACATGTCGTAATTCACACCAGCGGCCCTTACCAAAATCAAAGTTATCATGTAGCGGAGGCTTGTATAGCGCAAGGTTGTCATTATGCGGATCTTGCTGATGCACGTGAATTTGTAGCAGGCATTACAGAGTTAGACGCACAGGCAAAAGAAAAAGGTGTGTTGATTTGTAGCGGTGCAAGCTCTGTTCCCTGCCTTACCGCATCTATCATTGATAAATACAAAGGCGAATTCCATAAGCTGGAGAAAGTGGAATATGCCATTGCCACAGCGCAATTAACAAATAGAGGTTTAGCCACCATACGTGCTGTACTCAGCTATGCTGGCAAGCCCTTCACCACACTGATTGATGGCAAAATGCAGAATGTGTATGGCTGGATGGACTTAACTTGGCGGCGCTTTTGGAAGCTAAATCTACGTCCACTTGGTAACTGCGATATTCCGGATTTGGAATTATTCCCCAAACGCTACCCTGATTTAGAAACTATTAGGTTTCGTGCTGGGCTTGAGCTTAAAATACTACATCTAATACTGGTTAGCCTTTCGGGGTTGGTGCGCATCAAGTTGCTACCTTCAATACAACCATTGTCGAGATTATTACTGCGGATATCGTTCCTATTTGACTCCATAGGCAAGGATGATAGTGGGTTTTATATGCTGCTTTCCGGCAAAGATGAATCCGGAAATGACAAGTATATCCAATTTGATCTGGTTGCGCGGCATGGTGATGGACTTTGCATTCCAAGTGTTCCTGCGATCATTCTGGCTAAGAAATTGGCGAATGGCGAAATTGATAAAACCGGAGCAACACCGTGCATTGACCTTATCACCATGGATGAATATCTGGATGTATTAAGTGAATTTGATATTGAATGGCAGACTACTTATCCAAATTAATTGCTTTCTACCAACTTCTTAATCCCCACATAATCCGTCTTACCCGTTCCAAGTAACGGAACTTTATCAACAATCTTGATATTCTTTGGAACTGATAACTCGCCAATACCATTTTTCTTGGCGTATTTTGATATATAAGAGCGGTCGGCATCTTGTTTGTCCGTAACTAAAACTAAGGCCTCACCCTTTTTAGCATCGGATATAGTAACTACCGCATGTTGGTTCTCCGGCCAGAGCTTGGCAAGATATGTTTCAACGGCAGTGAGTGACACCATCTCTCCGGCTATTTTAGCAAAACGTTTGGCGCGGCCTTTTATGGTTATATAACCATCATCATCGAAGAAAACTATGTCACCTGTGTCATAATCACCGTTTGCGGGCGGAACAAGTTTGCCAGGGTTATCGCTAAGCAGATATCCTTTCATTATATTTTCTCCGGATACTATTAATTTTCCGCCATCTTCAATACCTGGCACTTCTTCAAGTTTATAGGAAATGCCAGGGAGTAGGCGACCAACCGTTCCAGGCTTGTTATGCATTGGTGTGTTAGTAGAAAGAGCTGGGGATGTTTCAGTTGCACCATAGCCTTCAAAAATACGTACACCATATTTTTCTGCCCAGAGTTTACGAGTTTCTTCTTTTAGCTTTTCTGCACCTGCAAATACATAGCGGATTGAATAGAAATCATAGGCATTGGCAAAACGTGCGTAACCTGAAAGGAAAGTATCTGTACCGAACATTATGGTGGAATTGGTATCATAAACTAACTCAGGCACTATGCGATAATGCAGCGGCGATGGATAAAAGAAGGTTCTTATGCCAGATAATATTGGTAATAATGTTCCGCCTGTTAAGCCAAATGAATGGAATATAGGCAGGGCATTAAACACAATGTCAGTTGGGCCGAAATCCACCCTGGAACCAAGCTGGTAACGGTTTGCTTGGATATTTTTGTGTGATAGCACAACTCCTTTTGGTACACCTTCTGAGCCGGAGGTAAACAACACAACCGCTGCGTTATCAGGACTGGTTTTACAATAAAAAAGCTGCGGTAGATAACTTGTAATAAGTCCCACAATTTTATTCAGGAAATTTATCTGTTTTGCTATATCTTCCAGATAGATAACTTTTATACCTTCTTTAGTAATGGCTTCTATTAAATCATCTAACTTACCCGTGGTCACAAATTGTTTGGATGTATAAACAGTTTTTATTTCTGCCGTTTTACAAGCGGATATAAGGTTCTTGGCGCCAGTTGAAAAATTCAGCATTGCAGGCACTCGCCCCGTGGCCTGGAGCGCAAAGAAAGTCACGATAGAGCTTACCATATTTGGCAGCATTACGCCTACATACTCGCCGCGCTCCGTATCTTTAGCGATTTTGCCGCCAAGGGTGAAACTGCGGGTAATAAGTTCGCCATAATTAATTGGTTTGCGCATAGCATCTTCAGCGATAACGTGTTTGCGGCCATGAATATGCGACTGATCTATAACTGATTCAAATAATGTTTTTTTATAATCGGAGCTGTCAAATAACATCTGGCTCATAAGGTCATAGAGTTTTACCCCGGCAGCATGGCGGCGGGTGCGTCCTTTTATTTCTTCGGGAACTTCAAATTGGCGTGGTTCAAGCATGGTGAGGGTTATCTTTGGGAACATGCGGATACGAACTTTACCCTTGATTCTAGAGAAGGGGCTATACTGCGCACCATCAATTCGGATGGGTAGTATCTGTGCTCCGGCCTTATCAGCTATCATCCCCGGGCCTTCATAAACCTTCATTAGTGAGCCAGTCACTGTGATTCGACCTTCAGGAAAAATCACGCATTTTGCGGTTTTTTTAATTTCATTTATAATGCCTTTTGTTGCCATAGGGTTGGTTGGGTCAAGTGGGAAGGCTTTTACTAAAGCCAGAAATGGCTTGAAATACCAGCGTTTAGCGATATTGGTATTTACTGCAAACATAGGTTTTTCAGGCAGAAATAGGGTTATAAGCATCGCATCCAAAAAGGACGTATGATTGGCAACAATGAGTACGCGGCTACCAGCTTTTTTATAATTTTCCAGCCCCTTAACTTCGACTTTATAAAGTAGCTTAAATAAACCTTTGAGTAGTGATTTAATCATTTTTCAATCTCCTTTTAACAATATCCCTTATTATAAAAAATACCGGGATATTTATAATTCCAACAGCTAACAATAGCTGAATTACGTTAAGCCCTAAGGCAAAAACTACGACAGCAAATATACTTGCCAGCACCATAAACAGTGCATTCATCACATTATTAGCGGCAATGATACGTGCCAGATATTTTTCGTCACTGCGATGCTGCATAATGGCGTAAAGCGGCACGATATAGATTCCAGAAAATATGGAGAGCATTAGTAGTCCACCAATGATGAACCAGGCGGCAAATCCAGAATTGACAAATTGTATAACTCCGATATCAGCATCCTTTACGTACATATTCGATGCAACCACAAACAATACAATTGCCACTGTTATCCCAACCGAACCATAAGGCACTAATCTACCGTTAATTTGCCCTTTAAGCAGCTTATTGCAAAGCATTGAACCGATGCCAACGCCTATGGAAAATATGGTAAGAAACAAAGTGACAATATGCTCATTGCCACCGATAACTTCCTTGGTATAAACAGGAAATTGAGTGAGAAACGTCGCACCGATCAGCCAGAACCATGAAATCCCGATGATAGATAGCCAAACAGTACGCTCTTCTTTGGCAAATCCGATTATCTTCCATGTTTGGGCTAAAATATTCCAGCTTACTTTCAATTTAGCATCGCCTATAGGTGCTTTAGGGATTGATTTGCTGGCAATCCAGCCGACTACCGCAAATCCGATAACACATAACGACAAAACAGGCAGTCCATATTCAGTGCGGATAATAAGTCCGCCAAAAATAGTGCCAAGCAATATAGAAAGGAATGTCCCGCCTTCGATAAGTCCATTGCCACTGATAAGTTCATCATCTTTTAGATGCTCTGGCAGCAGGCTGTATTTTATCGGCCCGAAGAAGGTGGACTGCACACCCATCATAAATAAAACTACTAGCAAACCATTGATGCTTTGCAGATAAAAACAAATAGCACAAAGAACCATTAAAACGATTTCTACCTGTTTGATCTTCTGAGTAAGCCATGATTTTTCGTACTTATCAGCAAGTTGTCCGGCAGTTGCTGAAAACAGGAAGAATGGCAAGATAAACAATCCGGCAGCAATCGTTACTATCATGCTTGCATCTGTTCCCGTCTTTACCGCAATATCATAAGTAAACCATATCAAAAATGCGTTCTTGAATGCATTATCATTAAATGCCCCAAAGAATTGAGTTATGAATAAGGGTAGAAACCTTCTGGTTTTTAATAAATGTGTTTGGTCTGACATAGTTTTATTCTTCCTGCTCTTTGTTAAATGTTCCATTCTTCAGAAAATATAATGTCTGCTTGTGCACATCCTTATTACTAGGAAAGAATGTATGCGATGCAGAAACTACCACATGGTCTTTCATACCTTTTACTTTGGTGCTCTTAATAGAAACTTTGCCGTCATCATCACCGCCGATTATATATGATGAGATTGGGTCGATGGTGCTATTGCCGGCAATTACGCCAAGTTCATAATCAACTTTGCCCAGCATTTTTTCTGTTGAGTTGTTATTAGTTGTAAGCTGCTGCCCTGCAGGGCCATAAACGGCTTTGTATAAAAAATTATCTTTCAGGAAATCTGCTACTTCACTGCCATCATTAGGTGAGGCAAGCTGAATAACACGTCCAAGATTTTCTGGTCGATGTTTGCTTAAAATACCGCACACCAGCAACCCGCCCATGGAATAACCAATAAAATGCGCCGGTTTATCTTCGGTTAGCTTTTCTGAAATATCTTCGTTAATCAGATCAATCAATTTCTCTAATTTATGTTTTGTGGACTGATAATCCAGATTTATAACGTCATAGCCCTCGGCCTCCAAACGTGCCGCAAGTGACTCCATATGAGAACTGCTACGAGCTATACCGTGGAGAAGAACTACATAATCTCCTTTTACATTTTCGGCCTGCGAAGCGTTAGTGAAGAATATTACTGTCAAAAAGGCTATCAAATATTTCACGCTTTCAGCCCTTTCAAATAATTATCGATCAATGAATCAGTAAGTTGTTTCATAGATTTTGCGCCAACGGTATCAAGCTTTCCGGTTAGGCTTAGCTGGCAGATACCATGAATTCCTGCCCATATAGTTTTAGCAGCGATTTCAGCTTCTTTGTTGTTGGGCACTATTTGCTCGAAATGTTTTTCAACAATGTTAAATATATTTTTTATCTCAATGTTATACCACTCTGGGGGGGTATTCCCTCTGGCAGCCGATGTTCAAATAAAGCACTCCAGCGATTATAGTTGTTTTTAGCAAATTGGGTATAGGCCTCAGCCAATTGTTTTATTGCCGACTCATTTTTACCAATAGCTTTTTCCTCCAGAAAGTAAGCTATATCGCGCAAAGTTACCGCATTAATATGTAGAATAAAATTATTATGGCTTTCAAAAATATTATATATAGTGCCGATGGTGTAGCCTATTGCTTTAGCTACTTTGCGAGCACTAAAGCCAGAAAAACCCTGCTCGGCAATAATCTTCTGCCCTGCGGCTATTGCCATCTCTACTAGCTCTTCTCTGGTGTAATCACTTCTTCTGGCCATAAATTGAACGTTGTTAAATTAATTATTGAACACTGTATAATTATGTGTTAATATGACTACCATGTCAAGCACCAAAAGAGTTAATTATATGAAAAAAATACTATTCTTCGTTGTAATGTGTTGTTTTATCCATGCCAACGCATCGGCTGGCCAAGAGTTATCATGTGATAAAGTAGAGACCTTCTATCAAACACATCAGTTTGACTGCATAGATAAGTTGCTTAAGGCGCTGGATAAAATGGACAATCCAAAGCTTGATCCAAATCGCATTCAAAACCAGATTGGTTTTCTGGCTGCCATATTCACATCTTATCCGGATAAAATTGATTCTATATTAGATAAGCAAGTTTCAAAGAATAGCCAGAGTGCACTGATTGGTGCTTTGTATCGCGCCGGCATGTTGGATGAAGCGGCTGTCTACGCAGACAAAGTTGATATGGCTACATTATTGAATTCTTACAAGAAATCACCTTTACCATTACTTAATAAAACCTATTCACAATATAACCCCGGCGATAATGATTTTCTGATAGGCGCTTTTATGGCGACTGGTGATAAGAGCTATATTGAAAACGTCCTTCATCAATATGGAGAGGCAGATGATAAAATTGTGCGTTATGCATTACGAATAGCTGCAATGCAGGGGAAATTTGGATCTACATTATTACCTGCAAAACGTAAGGAAGAATATATAAAGCAACATAAAGAACTACCTCTTAAGGCGTTGGTTAATCGTGAAAGATGGAAACAAAATCCCAAAGAGATGTTGCAAACACTTACTATGTCATCGGCCTTCTGGGCGCTAAGTTCACTCACTAAAGAACATAAACCTATAGCTGAAACGCTTACCCATTTCTTTGGGGATGATAAAAGACTGAATCTTATAGCCAGAGAAGAAGCAAATAATTTCTCCAATTACATAATGCTATCAATCGTTATGCCTGCCATGGCGCAGAGTAAAAGTGAGGAGCAAAAAGAATTTGCCCAGAAGGTGGAAATATTTCTTACCGATTATGAAAATTTTAAAGTGGTAAAACCATTCGATTTAAAACCAAAAGAGAAAAAACAATAGCCATCTATTCATGTACGTATATTATGAAAAAATTGGATGTATGTCATCACGAAGGGAATAATAAATATGAGCCAGAATATAATAAACGACATAACAGAA
Organism: Pseudomonadota bacterium; assembly: GCA_027620075.1. Taxonomy (NCBI): domain Bacteria; kingdom Pseudomonadati; phylum Pseudomonadota; species Pseudomonadota bacterium. The sequence continues at coordinate 96,019 of JAQCEY010000007.1, forward strand.
CTAAATCCTGTAGCGGTAGACAAAGTTATCACTCCTACCAGTGCAGAGGAAATAGCTAATGCTGTAAAATCAGCATTAGGGTCTGTTTCCATTGGTGGAGGCAGGTTTAGCATGGGTGGGCAGACGGCTTATGAGAACAGCCTTCATATTGACATGCGTCAGTTTAATAAGATTGTAGATTTCTCTACTTCAGATAAAACAATACGTGTACAAACAGGAATTACCTGGCGAGAGATACAAGAGCATATCGATAAGCACGACTTATCCGTGAAAATCATGCAAACCTACGCTAATTTTACAGTAGGTGGATCACTTAGCGTTAATGTGCATGGGCGTTATATTGGTCTTGGCCCACTAATACTTTCAGTAAAATCAATTGCTATGATTCTTGCTGATGGCTCTCTAGTGGAAACTACCCCAGAAGCCAATAAAGAGCTGTTTTATGCTGCCATCGGCGGATATGGAGGGCTTGGAATAATTGTAGAAGCAACTTTAGAGCTAGAAGACAATATTAAAGTTGAACGTTCATCTGTAAGAATGCCGCGTAAAGATTATTTGGAATATTTCAAAGCAAATATACGTAAAGATACAAATGTAGCATTTCATAATGGTGACATCTACCCTCCCCACTACAATCGAGTAAATGCAGTTACCTGGTCAAAAACAGAAAACGACGTTACTGTTAAACAGAGATTGCAGCCTGTTGGCAAAAATTACCCTTTGCATAGATACTTCTTTTGGGCATTTACAGAAACACCTTTTGGAAAATGGCGTAGAGAACACATCATTGACCCAATTATATTTTCTCCTAAAAACGTGCATTGGAGGAATTATGAGGCAAGCTATGACGTTGCCGAACTACAGCCTATTTCAAGTAAATCAGGTACTTTTGTGCTGCAAGAGTATTTTGCCCCAATAGATAAGTTTAATGAGTTTGTTGATAAGGCTTCTGAGATACTGCAAAGACATGATGTGAATGTTGTGAATATTTCTATCCGCCATGCAAAACAGGATTCGGGAGCATATTTAGCTTGGGCAAGAGAAGAGTCGTTTGCATTTGTGCTATATTACAAACAACGAACAGGTGCTCATGATAAAAATAAAGTTGCTGTATGGACACGAGAACTGGTAGATGCTGCAATATCTTGTAACGGCGCTCATTACCTTCCATACCAGCCGCATGCCACAGTAGAACTGTTCCATAAAGCTTACCCCAAAGCATCAGATTTCTTTGTGTTAAAGGATAAATATGATCCTGATTTTAAATTTAGAAATTCTCTCTGGAATAAATATTATAAGCCAGAGCCTGAAGCTGATGTAATGCAAAGCCCATCAGAATTTATTGGTATTTGTTCAAATGATGTTTGGGCAGATAAGTTATACCGTTTTTTACAGGTTGTTTTTAACCTAAATCCTGAAGATAAATTTTTTACTTTAATAAAAGAAGCCTGCAGTAAATACTCTTCTGATGAGGAAATTTATAACCATATATTTAGCAACCTGAAAACTATAAAGCCAAAATCACAGCTAACTAAATATATTCTTCCTGCTATACGCACCCAAAAAGAAGAATTAACGAAACAAACACTGGAATTATTAGGCGATAGACAATCATTTGATGGTTATCTTGAAATGGGTTCCACAGGCTTTTATTTGAGTGAGCTACAAAAGCATTTGGATATTAAAGGTAATCAAACCATGATGGACTATATAGTTCCGTCTTATTCTCCAGCAGATATATTAAAGCGTGGACAGATAAGTAAGTTTGGCAAGTTTGTGGATTTGGATAACTATAACCCTATATCGGCTGAGAATGTACCAGATAACTCGTGTGATCTTGTTACCTGCTATATAGGTTTACATCATTGCCCACCTAAGAAACTGGATGCATTTATTGCCTCCATTGCACGAATCATGCGTAAAGACGGTTATTTTATCTTGCGCGATCATGCAGTTGATTCTCCTGAAATGGATAGATTCGTTTCTCTTATTCACACAGTATTTAATGCTGGAACCGATGAAACATGGGAGACGAATAAACAAGAATTACGCTTCTTCAACACGATAGAACACTGGAGCCAGTCAGTTCAAAAGCACGGCTTTGAGGATTTAGGAAAAAGAATTCTGCAGAAAAACGACCCATCAGATAACGTGCTAATGGCATTTAGGAGAGTTTAGTATGGAAAACAATATAATTATAAAGCCAGGAAGCTCGTCTTTTAGTAGTGCAGCTGCAAAATTAATTTATGAAAGCAGCCATGAACTACTAAACTTTATGTTTAAAGATCAAGAAACTGCTGAAAAAGTGCTGGCCAAGCTATATAGGAAAAATAAAGGGCATTTTAGCAATGTATTTTCTACTGTTGTTGAAATGGAAGGCGAAATAGTCGGGCTAGAACTTGGATATGATAAAGGTCAATTAGCTAAACAGGATCTCATAGGTAGTATTTCACTCTTACTAAACAGTCCATTTTCAATTTGGTGGCATTTAATTGCTAAAACAGGTCGTATAATTGATGGCTATGTACCAAAGCCAAGCGATCGAATATATTACATAAATAATATCGCTGTTTCTGATAGATGCAGAGGAAAAGGCGTTGGAAAGAAGTTGTTGGAATATACTATCGAAAAAGCCAAAAATAATGGCTATAGCGCGGTTGAACTTGATGTAACTTCAGTGAATGAAAATGCTATAGGCTTTTATAAAAAGCATGGTTTTGTAGAAGTTTCAAAGTCTGGAAGCCAGGAACTTATGACAAAATACGGACTACCGCCATTGATAAGAATGGTACATAAATTGTAGGCGCAAAATGAGAAACATCTTACTAATTACGACCTTTATATTCCTCACCGCATTTTATCCAATAGATAAACTTGGTGGTAATTTTAATGGTACACCGAAGCAAATGAAAGGTAACTTAAGCTCGGGTGCCATGGAGCTTATTAGAAAGGCCTATGCAGATGTCGATTCAAGTAAATTAGTTGATTATCATACACACATCGTCGGGATTGATGAAACGCAAGGAACATCTGTAAATACTAAAATGCTTTCCTGGTGGCACCCGATACACCGTATTAAAACATCAATATATCTTAGCGGGTCAGGAGTAAAAGATTTAGAAAAAGCCAATGAACAATATATTGAAAGGCTTGTGAAGCTTATAAGATCAAATCCACATCATGGTAAGCACCAGATTCTAGCCTTTGACCATCACTATAATCCAGATGGTACTATCAACCATGAGAAAAGCGAGTTCTATGTTTCTAATGAACATATATGGAAGCTATCGCAAAAATATCCGGATATTTTCATACCGGTAATATCAGTTCATCCGTATCGCAAAGATGCGATTGCAGAGCTTATCAAATGGGCAGAAAAAGGTGTTCGCTGGGTAAAGTGGCTACCTAATGCACATGGTATTGATGCTTCTAATCCAAGGCTGGATGAATATTACCAGACTATGAAGAAGTATAATATAACATTACTAACTCACGTTGGCGAGGAGCAAGCAGTTGAGGCAGAAGAAGATCAAAAGCTTGGCAATCCTCTTTCATTTAGAAAGCCTCTTGATATGGGTGTTAAAGTTGTCATGGCGCATTGCGCAAGCCTTGGTGAAAATGAGGATTTGGATAATCCAGGGAAAAAGGCTTCAAGTTTTGATTTATTCATGCGCCTAATGGATAATCCTAAATATGACGGACTGCTTTATGGCGAAATATCAGCCATGACCCAATTCAACCGTTTGCCAAAACCATTATTAACCCTGCTTGAACGTACCGACCTACATCATCGTCTTATCAATGGTAGTGACTATCCACTTCCTGCTATCAACGTCGTTATCCATACCAGGTCTTTGGTTAGGTATGAGATGATAACTAAACAAGAGCGAGAGTATTTAAATGAAATTTATAAATACAATCCTTTGGTCTTTGACTACGTGCTAAAGCGCACAATCCGTCACCCAAAATTAGGAACCGGTTTTAATAAGGCTGTGTTTGAGACTATACGATAGTCTTTTATTTTTTATACTCCTAAAACTTCCTTGTATTTCCCATTGACACCTTAATTACATTTGTATACACATGTAATCAGCGGTTCATTTAGAACCATAGTAAATAAACATATAGGAGTCAAAAATATGACATGTCAGGCAATACCATTTAGTGTTCGTCTGCCGCAGGAAGATGCGGAGTTTATTGCAAATATGGAAATTAAAGGAGCTAAAACTCCAAGCGATAAGATACGGGCAATTATAGCAAAGGCTCGTGAAGAAGAAAAAGAAGACAAGGATTATAAGAATATTTTACGTAAAGCGCAGGAAATGTTTATTCCAGCACTTGATAAATTGCGTGAAGAAGAGTTGAAGAAAGGCGAGCATTCGGAATTGACTGGAATAGTTTCTGAATGTCTCGTCGAAACATGTGCTTTCTTTATTTCTGCTTTGTCAGAAAATAAAAAGGGTACTAATTTAAATAACCTGGAAAAAGGAGTGGCCGATAGAATTTTCACTCTTTTTGAAAGGGTTATGCGCATGGGCGTAACAGCCCAGGCACCTTGTTATAACAAGGTGATTATTAAAGAGCATCTAGCTCCTGTGTTGGAGTTAGCTGGTATTATTGTTAACCAAAAAGTTTTAGAGGAGGCCTAAATATGGCAGAGTCAATTATTAATAGAGTAGGAAGAATTATCAGTGGAAGCGCGAATGCGCTGGTTGATGCGGTAGAAAACGCAAGCCCATCTATGATTATGGAGCAGGCAGTTAGAGAGATCGATCAGGCGATCGATGATGTACGTGCAGAGCTTGGAAAAGTTATTGCAGGCAAACATCTTGCGAACAAAAGACTTTCTGAGAAAAACACAGCTCACGAAGAGTTTGCAAGCAAAATTGAACTTGCGGTAAGTGAAGGCAGAGATGATTTAGCAGAAGCTGCGATTAGTGCCCAACTTGATATTGAAGCTCAGATTCCGGTATTAGAGCATTCTATTTCATCAGCGGGCGAAAAGGAAGTTGAGCTTGAAGGGTTTATATCTGCTCTACAGGCTAAGAAGCGTGAAATGAAAGAAGAGCTTAAATTACTTCGTGAGGCTAAAGATGAAGCGGAATCTTCTGGCGGAGCTGCTAGTGACTCTACTGGCACGACTAAAAATGATGTAAATAAGTCAATTGATAATGCTACATCGGCTTTCGATAGGGTGCTTGAAAAACAAACTGGTTTATCTGGTGTTGGCGGTGCTAGCAATGAAAATGCTGCAAAGTTGCAGGAGTTAGAGCAATTCACTCGCGATAACAGGGTTAAAGAGCGCTTGGCTGCGATAAAATCAAAAACCCAAAACAGTAAAAAAGCCTCTTAAATTGGGAACTAATTTATGGCAGAATTGATTATAATAGCTATTCTTGCGTTTATAATTTTTATAGTTTGCAAATATGGTGACCGCACTATTGATATCGATATGTCATCAAGTGGTGATTTTCTTGATGGCAGTGATGATTGATAATACTTGGAGTAAAACATGTTAGATTTTTTAGGCGCGTCTGAAAACTTACCATTTACTGTAGCGCTAGCCGTTTTCGTTGTTATCGCCATTATGGAAGGTATTGGCACTTTGTTTGGTGCTGGCATTTCTAATGTTTTGGAAAGCCTATTTCCAGATACTGATATAGCCTTTGATATCGAAGGCCCTGACATGGACTCGCCAACCGCACTTAGCCGAATTCTATCGTGGCTTAGAATAGGTCAGGTTCCGGTACTGGTATTAATGGTAATATTTCTTGTGTCATTTGGTCTTTATGGATTAGTGATGCAAAATTTCCTACTAGTATCGTTTGGGTTTATGGTGCCTGCTGTAATTGCATGGATACCTCCGTTGGCTCTGGCTCTTCCTACAATGCGCTGGTGCGGTGGTGGACTTGCCAAAATTATCCCCAAGGATGAAACATCAGCTGTATCTCATGATAGCTTCATTGGAAGAGTTGCAACTATTACGCTTGGCAAAGCAAGCAGCGGCAGCCCTGCACAAGGAAAATTAAAGGATACGCACGGCAAAACACACTATGTAATGCTTGAGCCTGATTTAGATGGCGAATCTTTTGAGCAAGGGACGGAAGTTTTGCTGGTAAAACGTGCCGGAGGGGTATTCTACGCAATTGCCAATACTAATAGCAGTTTGGCGGCTTAATAATTAATAAAGGAGGTCGGCTATGAGTGAAATAAATATAAAACCTAGCCACTGGAGTCAGAAAAACAACAAAGATGTTTTAAACGCAATAACTTCTGTTTTTGCTCTCATAACATGCTCCGATGGTGAGCTTTCAGGGGATGAGGCAACATCTTTTCTTTATGAAGTAAATAAGTCTGGATTATCTACTGAGAAAGACAATAACGAACTGCTAAATGAATTATATAATATTCGCGATCTTCTGAAACAAGATTTTAAAAGCGGAAAGCAGTTTGCGATTAATCAGCTAAAGATTATCAAGTATGATAAAGAAGTAGTAAAAATAGCTCTTCAGTTTGCTCAAATAGCAATAATAGCCAATAAATCTATAAAAATGAGCGAAGAATATATAATGAAAGAGATATGCGATATTCTGGAAGTAAACGCAGAAGAATATTGCCTTGCGGAAACAGCTTAATAATAAAGGAACATATTATGAAGATATTTCTGAATGTTACTTCGTGTTTGTTACTAACAATTTTCTTAGCATTTCCTTCATACGGCAATGATGATAAGTTAATAAGTGACCTAATGCAGGTGGCCCGAGAACAGATTACTAGCGCTAAGTTACTCGATGGCTCATTTGTTCCTGCCGAAACTGAAGAAGAGAAAAAAACTCCTATTATTAAAATTGAAGACGCAAGAAGAATAGTGGGAGTTGGGCAGCAATCTGCTATTGCAGCATGGTGCAATGTAGAGTGGTATAAATCAAGTTTTACGAACTTAATGCAGCATGAGCGTAGCAAAGAAATATGGTCGGATAAACAGTTGGCTTATATAGGGTTATTGCATGGAATAACTATGGGCATGACTGAGAAATCTGTAAAACAGCGAGGAGAGTGTCCATCCAAGCAGGCATCTCATATTAATAATATAATTAGTAAAAGGCTTTTTAATAATTAAAAGAAGGAACTAAAAATGAACAATTACAGTAATTACAATAACTATTCTTCAGGAGGAGACACTATGTCAGGATTTATCGATATCGCTGTTGTTGCGGGCGTTATAGTCGCGGCACTTATTACCATCGGGCTTATTTTTGCCCGTCTATATACCAGAGCATCAAAAGAGATATCATTCGTAAGAACGGGTTTTGGTGGCGAAAAAGTAATTATGGATGGCGGAGCTATTGTCCTTCCTGTATTGCACGAAATTATCTCTGTAAACATGAATACGCTACGTTTAGAAGTAAGGCGTCACAATGATCAAGCTCTTATTACTCGCGACCGTATGCGTGTTGACGTTGTTGCGGAATTTTATGTGCGCGTGCAACCAACTGCCAATGCTATTGCTAATGCAGCGCAGACCCTTGGTAACCGTACTTTACATAGAGAAGAGTTAAAAGAGCTTATTGAAGGTAAGTTTGTTGATGCACTTCGTTCCGTTGCTGCAGAAATGAGCATGGAAGAATTGCATGAAAAAAGAACTGACTTCGTACAAAAAGTACAGCAGGCAGTTTCTGAAGATTTATTAAAGAACGGTCTTGAGCTTGAGGCTGTATCACTAACTGGCCTTGACCAGACTGGCATGGAATTCTTTAATCCTAATAATGCATTCGATGCTGAAGGTTTAACTCGCCTTACTGAGGAAATTGAGCAACGCAAGAAAATCAGAAACGACATTGAACAAGATACTGCTGTTCAAATTAAAAACAAGAATCTGGAAGCTCAAAAATTAAGCCTTACAATTTCTCGTGATGAGGAATATGCAAAACTAGAGCAGCAACGTGAAATAGAAATACGTCGTGCTTCACAATTGGCCGAAATTGCTCGTGAACAAGCAGAAAAACAGCGTGATGCCGAGAAAGCACAAATTGTTGCTAAACAACAGATTGAGCAATCAAGAATTACGTCTGAGCGCGCTGTAGAAGAAGAAAAAATCACCAAATTGCGCATAATTGAAACGCAGGAAATTGATAAGAAAAAGCAAGTTGAGCTAGCCGAGCAAGATAAAGCTATTGCTATTGCTGATAGATCAAAGGCTCAATCTGAAGCTAGAGCTGAAGCTGACAAAGCGCTTGCAATAGCGGTTCAGGCTGAAGAAAAAGTAATCACAGCTCGCCAAACGGAAACGGCGGAACGTGAGAAACAAATTGTTTTGATCGAAGCTGCTAAAAATGCAGAGCGTGATGCGATTGGTATTAAAGTTGCAGCAGAAGCAGAGAAATTTGCCGCTAATGATAAGGCTGAGGCTCTAACTATTGAAGCAACAGCAGAAGCCGAAGCTGAGAAAGTACGCACCGCCGCAGCCAAAATTCGTTACCTTGTTGAGGCAGAAGGCAAAAACGCTATTAATGCTGCCGCTAATATTCTGTCTGATGAGCAAATCAATATGCAAATCAAACTGGAACTTATTAAAAACCTTGAAGCAATTATCCGTGAAAGCGTTAAACCAATGGAAAATATTGACGGCATTAAGATTATTCAGGTTGATGGTCTGACAGGTGGATCCGGTAATGCAGGAAGTGCTTCTGCAGCTAATAGTAACAATAGCGGCAATCTTGCCGATCAGGTTGTTAACAGTGCCCTTCGCTACCGCGCACAAGCTCCTCTTCTTGATTCATTAATGAAAGAAGTGGGTATAAGTGCTGGTGACATAAATGGCCTGACGGCTGTTCTGGATAAGGTTATTGAGGATGCGGAGGAAAGCGGGAACACAAGTTCTTCTTCAGGGGGTAATTTTAAGCCCGATTTAGCTGGTAAGACGGAGATCTCTGCTAAAAAATCCGCTAACAATCCTTCCAGTAATACTACTGGTAAAAATCATGGAAAAACCTTTTTTGAAAATGATAAGAAGAGTGCTTAATTAAAACGACATAGGAGTAAATAATTATGGAAAAAGTAGAAGTTACATGGCCGTTGGCTATAAAAATTTGGTGGAGCTATACATGGAGAGTCTTCTTGCTTTCGTTTATTGCTGGCTTTGTAGCCGCAATTCCAATTGGATTTATTGGCGCACTTGTTAATATTCCTCAAGAAAAAACCCAGGTGATATCCGGAGTTATAGGTCTTATAATAGGGCTGTTTGCACAAGCATATGTCATGAAAAAGCTATTGAATAAAAAGTATAAAAAATTCTCAATAGCGTTAATCCGTGAAGAAGCCTAATGACTAGTAAAGATGAAGGGATTTCTGGCGGTAATGTATCCGAACCTAATGATACCAATGAAGTTGTTATTCCTTTCAGGAGGACCAGCTTCATTGTATTATTTTTCGGATTTATAGCCCTGTTAGTTGCCGGGCTGCCCTTGTGTGGTTTTGCTATTTCTCAGATTTCTTCGAAAGGTCTCACTGTTGGACCTGTACTAATACTTGTATTCTTCGCGTTCTTTCTGTGGTTATTATTGAGGTGCAGTAAAAGCAAAAACACGCCAGGTCTTGTTATTGATGAAAACGGTTACACTAACTATATCCATAAAGCACCAAAAGATATTTTATGGAGCAGTGTTAAATATTTTGATGATGATTTGCTGTTAGAGCTTGGACGCATAAAAGTTCACACATTCGACAAAGAGACAAAGCAACTGGAAATACTGGATGTAATAAAATCTAGTAAGCTAAAAATTAATAACAGGAAGCTTTTTAAGTTATTGAGTGAGCGGCATAAAAATTATTTATTACACAACAAAAACGAAGTTTCAGAGTTAAAAAAGACAGAAGCACCCACAACAAGTGATATAAAACCAGAAGTTCAAAAGAAAGCTTCCGAGTTTATCAGTAAAATAAATTGGCCTTACCAGAAAGAAAACTCTAAAAAATACGATGAAATAGTTGGCAGAACTTTATCAAACGATGAAAAACTTATGGGTGTTTTTACCGGATGTAAACATGTGGCGTTTGTCTGGTTCTTTATCGTTGGCCCTTTGGCACCTCTTGGCTATAGAAATTATTTAATTGCTGTAACGAGTAAAGCTATTCATTTTCATCTGCTTGGTTTTGTAGGCCAACACACAAACACGGATATTCTTAAATTTGATGAAATTAGGAATTTTAAAATTGGCCAGAGCAGAATAGTAATCAGACCTCAGCTATCATTTTATTTTAATAATGGCAATGAAATAGACCTTCAGGTTATAATAAAAAGTCGTGCAAAAAATAAAAATATATATCTTAATGAAGAAATCATTAACCATCTGAAAAATAACATTCAGGAGGTGTAATGTTTTATCTGATAACCGCAGCATATATATTATTTCTGGTATTATGGCGTCCGCAGCCAATAAGCTTGAAGGCTAAACCCCAAGGCTATTGGGAAAATATCAAGTCTGTAAAAGCAACGTTAATACTTGGTGTTATTTTAAGTATAACATTTTTGCTAACCTCGGGTTTTGGTTTTGAAAAAACAAGCAATAATTTTGCAATATTAGGAACTTCAAAAGAAGCATTCCTAAAATTAAATGCTTATTTCCAGATTGTTACCAGTAATTTTATTCATATAAATTTACTGCACTTGGTTTCCAATCTTGCTGCTATTCTTTATCTTTCCAACTACGAAAGGCGAGTTGGAAGTGGGCGTTATATTGTAGTTTTTATTTTATCAGGCATTTTTGGGTTCTTGGCAGGAATGCCTTTTACCGACAGTAGTGCAGCTGGAGCATCTGCGGGAATATTCGGCCTGGCTGCGGCTCATTTTACCGATCACCGAAATCTCTCAAAGAAAGAGTGGCTATATTCAATACTAGCATTTGCTTTTATCTCCATAATACTTAGCCTCCCTGATAAAAGTAGCGAATCCGAAGGATACCGTATCCATCATTGGGGACATTTCTTTGGTGCCGTTGGTGGTATAATATTCTGCAGATTATTTCCTATACCAGAAACTGACGGGGAAATAAGAAAACGTAAGAAATTTAGAATAGCGGTTGCAATAGCAATTCCAACATTTGTTGTTTTATCGCTTATTCCATTTGTTATGCAAATGGCTTCTTATGGCAAGAAAACACAGGACTGTGCATCATTATATAGTGATAAAAAATATGAAGAAGCGTTTGAGTTTTGCAGTAAAGCTATTGGACCAGTGGCTGAGGGAATGACTGCCCATATGTATCTCACTGGAAATGGTGTTACGCAAGATAAAAAGAAAGCTTTTGAAATAACAAAGAATCTTGCGTTTAGAGGGGATGTTAATGCCCAGTATACTGTTGCATATATGTATTACAGGGGTGATGGAGTTACAAAGAATCACAAAAGAGCATACAAATGGGGTAAGCTTGCTGCAGAACAAAATCATGTAAAAGCGCAATTACTTTTATCGGAGATGAGTGTTCTTGGTAGAGGCGTAGGAATTGATTATAAGAACGCATATATGTGGTTAAAGTTAGCAGAAAACATTATTTTGCAAGGCAAGAGCCTTTTTGAACCAGACGTTGATATGAAGAAGGTAAAAGCTGATATTTCTGAAAGACTTCTTTCACTTGGCAAAAAACTTACTTCTGAGCAATTAGTAGACGCGAATAAAAACATAAAAGAATGGAAACCTTCCTACAAGGAAGAAGATTTGGCTGCTTTATATAAAGAAGAAATGTCCGGTAAATCAGATAATAAAGAAGAGGAACCTGAGCTTAGTGATTCACCTGAAATGGCCCAGCTATGTAAATATTATTACAGTAGAAAAAATTACGAAGAAGCCATAGGTAAGTGTGAAGAGTCGTCTGACCAGAATGCACAGAAATTAACAGCAGTTATGTATGCTACAGGGCAAGGCGTAGAAAAGAACTCTGAAAAGGCGGTTGAAGTTATCAATCGATCCGGCAATGGTGATAAAATTACGGCTTTTTATGATTTTGTCGGAACCATGTATTATTATGATGAGGATCGTGATGGTGTTAAAAAAGACCATGAAGAGGCAATAAAATGGTATAGACGCGCAGCTGAAGCCGGTGATGTAAAAAACCAAATGCGTCTCGCTGTCTGGCATTATAAAGGACTATTTACTGCTAAAAAAGATTTTGAAGAATCTTTTAAATGGGCAAAGATGGCTGCAAAACAGGAGCATCCGCAGGCTCAGGCTATGATGGTAGTATTTTATGGCTCTGGCACAGGTGGAGTATTTAAAGACGATTTCCACTCTACATGGTGGCTTAAGAAGCTCGTTGAAAGCGTAAAGTTATCCAACACCGATAAACGCTATACTGATGATGAGAAAAAGGGAGCGCTGCATTGGCTCAGGCAGTTTGGTCTAACTGAATGTCCGCATATTATTATGAAGCTTGCAGCAATGTATACTAATGGCGGTTGGGGTGTTGAGCCGATTCCTATGGAAGGGTTTGGTTGGTATTACATGCTTTCCAATGCCGGATATGCTGATGCGAAGGCGCAGCTAGGAGTATTGTATTTTCTTGGAAAAGATAATAAAGGAAAGGTAGATAAGAAAAAGGCCGTTGAGTTATTAACCGAAGCGGCAAACGATGGCAGCGCTTTTGCCCAGAGGCAACTTGGTAATTTTTATAATATGGGCGATGGAGTTAAAAAAGATATTGAAAAATCCATCGAGTGGAGTACCAAAGCTGCTGAAAACGGCGATTCTTATGCCCAGCAGAACTTAGGCTATACATACTTTCAAAACAAAGATTATAAAAATGCATTTAAGTGGTTACTTGTGGCCACAAACCAGAATGTTGCCCAGCCTCAAGCGACTATTGCGGATATGTATAGTGCCGGATTAGGCGTTGAAAAGGATTATGTACAATCTTACATGTGGAGATCTCTTGCGTTAGAAAATCAAGGAAAGGTACTTGATCGTCCTGGCAAGCGTGATGCATTACCTGAAAATGTTCAAAAATTGCTGAAACAAAAAATTATAGACCTAACCAATAATATGTCTAAAGAGCATGTTGAGATTGCAAAAAAGATTGCTACAGCATGGAAACCGAATAAAAATCCAAATACAGCTATATTAAGTGTTGATAGGCTAAGGGGTGATGAATATTTCCGTGCGCGTGATTATGGAAATGCAATAAAAGCATACAGTAAGGCAATAGAAGAAAAACCAAATGACGCTGTATCCTATAATCATAGAGGGCTTTTATATAAAGTTATGGAAAAGTACGAGGAAGCATTGGCAGACCTAAACAAAGCCATAGAATTAGATTCAAAATATGTAAGGGCATATAACAACCGTGGAGTTATCCATAGGAGGATGGACAATTTTGATAAGGCAATTGCCGATTATGATAAAGCCGCTGAACTAAATCCTTTTGATGGCCGTTCATATAGTAATCGTGGTGTGCTTTACGGTCAGTTAGGCGATATGCAGCTTGAATTTGCGTCATTACAGGATGGCCTAACCTTAGCCCCGGAGAATGCCATATTAAACTATAATATGGGAAATTATTACCATGCGCTTAACCCGGAAAATAAACAGGTAATGGAATATTACGATAATTACCTGAAATATGTTGAGCCTGATGAATTGGATAATAAAAGCCAGTATTTATACTTCTCTAAAGCATCAAATTATTTTGCAAAAGGTAAATATGATCTTGCGGTGCAGAATTATAAAAAAGGAATGGCTTACGGCAATACTGAGTTTAGGGTATATCTGGCTTTAGTGTCAACCCGCATTTAAAACTGACCCACTTTATGCGTCCAAATTTGACCCACCTGTAGCGTTGGTTTGGGGGGGTTATATTTG